>NZ_JADBVE010000388.1:0-4783 GCF_020245285.1 Microcystis sp. M31BS1 | reverse complement strand
TTATTAATCTTCCAACCGGCATGCATTATATCCGTGTTCGTCGTGTTTGGGCTACTGGTCTTACTGCTGCAAATATTTCTGCAGGTTATTAAGAGAAAATCAATGGCTACAGTTGTTGATAAATCAGGAAACAATCCGGGCAATCCTAATACAAATAATTGGACTGGGATTGATGCTCATCTTGAAACTTTGAATGAACTTCAAAGAGACTATTTTGCTAGTGGAGGAGCTTCTGATTTTTCAAGAACTTTGTTTGTTCTTGTTAACGCAGGTGCATGGCGTAGTGCTCTTGCTACAAACAATGCCGCTAATCTTACAACTGGTGTACTTGATCCTGCTCGCATTCCCGTAATTACTTCTGCAATACAGGTAATTTCGTCTGGTGATCTTACCGCTCTTACGGCTCCTCAGCAATCTCAAATTGTTGCTGGAGCTATTGTTACTACTACAGACGGAAATCGATGGATTTATACAGGATCAGGAAGTAAAACTCTTTCAACCTCGTATATTCAATTAGCTGACATTACTCCTGATTGGTCTGTTATTGCTAACAAACCTTCTTGGACTACGGCTCTAACAACTAATGCTCCGTCTGCTCTCGCCAATTCTCAAAATGGAACTATTGGAACTGGAACAGCCGCAGCAAAAGATGATCATCAACACCCTTATCCATTAGCTACTGTTAATACTCAAACCGGAACATCTTACACTCTTCAAAGTTCCGATCATGGTTTAACTGTTGAACTAAATAATGCTTCTCCAATTACGTTGACTGTGCCTTCTTTGTTTGCAGGCTTTAACTGCTCAATTGCTCAGATTGGAGCCGGACAAGTTACTATTGTTGCAGGAAGTGGAATGACTTTCCGTAATTCTGGTAATTCAACTAAGACTAGGGCTCAATGGTCTGAAGTAGCAATTCGTATTAGACCGGGTAATACAGAATTTATTGCTAGCGGTGATATGGCATAATATTTCTTTTAATATAAATAATTTTTGAAAGTTTATAATATGTCTTTTATTCCTACTAGAAAGCCTTTGATTGCATCAAAATTGTGGACACCTAATAGGCTTTTAACACTTGTAGGATGGTTCGACCCTAATGATTCCACAAAAATTTCTGTCACTGGAAATATTGTTAATTCTATAACTGATAAAGTTTCTTCCGTAGTATTGACAAGCTCTGGTTCACCGCAACTTGTTACTTTAGGTTCTAAACTTGGCATTCAATTTCTTGCTTCTAGTTCGCAATATCTGGAAAATGCTAATAGTCCAACTTCTTATGCTGCAAACAATGTTATAGATAATGGCGCTACTTCTCGTATAGTTGTAATATTAGCTCGTCGACTTGGATTAGGACAAGCATATAATCCTGGACTTTTTTATTATAATGAATTTTCTCCTGGTTTTAGAGGTCCAATCTCTGGCTTAGAAGCAGGTATGCTAGCTATATCAAGTCAAAATAATTGGAAAGCGTATGCTACTGCACCCGGTGCAACTGTTGTAGATACTACTAATCTTCATGTTTTGTCGTATCTGCAAGATGATCTAGGTGCAGAAATGTATCTAGATGGCTACTATCAAAATTTAGGAACTAATTCTGCTTGGAATAGTAATCCTAGTGCTCCTATTGGTATGGGTAGGCGTACTCCGCCGGCTGCAAATGACTATTTGGATGCAATTATCGGTGAAATTGTAGTTACGGCTTCGGTTAAGGCTAATAAAACTGTTGAACGACAAAAACTAGAAGGATACTTAGCTTGGCGATGGGGAATTCAATCAAGCTTACCTTCTAGTCATCCTCATTATTATTCTCCTCCAGTTTAATAGAAACATGTCTCGTGTATATAAAATAGAAAAAGGTGGACTGCACGAAAGATTTCAAAACTCTCGTGCTAAAGTTCAAATGTTTGGTGGTGGCTTCGGTAATGGTAAAACTACTGGAGCTATTATCAAGACGCTAAAAATTGCACGTGAATATCCTGGAGCTAATATCCTTATTGCGCGTTCTACTTATCCTAAGTTGAATGATACCATTCGGAAAGAATTTCTTAATTGGTGTCCTCCATCTTGGATTAAGCGTAAGAATCTTTCTCAAGATAATGTTGTTGAACTTGTTAACGGAACTGTAATTAACTTTCGTTACATTCAACAAGGCGGTAAGTCAGGAGAAAGCAGCACATCTAACTTGCTTTCAGCTACATATGATTTAGTTGTAGTTGATCAGGTTGAAGATCCTGAGATTGTTGAAAAAGATTTTCTTGATCTTCTCGGGCGTCTTCGTGGTCAAACAACCTATCAAGGTGATGATGATACGATGCCTTCAACTGGGCCTCGTTGGATGATTCTTATGTGTAACCCTACTCGTAATTGGGTTTATCGTAAGCTAGTTAAGCCTCTTCAAGATCTAGAAAATGGAATTTTCAATTCAGATCTACTTCGTGATGAAGAAACAGGTAAAGTAATTGTAGAATTGTTTGAAGGTTCTACTTACGAAAACAAAGAAAACCTTCCTGCTGACTTTATTAGCACTCAAGAAGCTGCATATAAAGGACAAATGCGAGAACGATTCCTCCTTGGTAAGTGGGGAGCTTATGAAGGCTTAGTTTATTCAGACTATGATCCATCAGTACATATGATAGATCATGAAATTATGCTTAATTATTTTGAGCAATTAGTTCAGTTTGGAAGCTACAATAACATACTGGAAGCCTATGATCATGGTATTGCTCAGCCAGCATGTTATGGTTTTTCTTTTACTGATCACAAAGGAAATGTTTTTGTTTTAGATGGATTCTACGAAAAAGAAAGAACCATTCAGCATTTAGCTTCTTTGATTAAAAACATACGAAAAACGTATGGATATTATGATCACAATATGGAATTAAATTCAGATGATGATCACATTAATTCTAGTATTCTTGCCGATCCGGCTGTGTTTAGACGAACATCGGGAAACAGTAAAACAGTAGGAACAACCGTAGCAGGACTTTTTGCGGATGAAGGCATACGCATGCGTCGAGCCAATAACGATATCTTGTCTGGTATTGCCAAGGTTCAAAGTTACCTGTATATTGATCCTGCCCATGAACACCCAATTTTTGAGCGATCAGGTGCCCCAAGACTATACATTTCAAAAAAGTGCACTTGGATTGATACAGAAATAGTTGATTATTATTGGAAGAAAAATAATATAACTGGCGAAAGTGAAGATCAACCAAATGATCGAAGTGATCACTCAATGGATATGATTAAGTATCTAATGACACATCGTCCTAAGATTGCATCTTTTAAGCAACCCAAACTTATTGTGCCATCTAAATATACTCGTTGGCGTGAACAAGATTCTGAGACTACACATAGTAGGAGACACCGTTATGCCTAAAAACAATATTCCTTCTGATCCTACGGAATCTGATCCTAGTCTCAATAATCCTGCTCTTGTTGAAAGTCTTCGCAAGTCTGGTATCGAAAGTGAAGTTGAAATGGAGGATGAAGGTCCTCTATTTAAAATGATGCCAGATACTAAAATTCCAGTTTCTAAATCACTGGGTAAACTTTGGCAGTCTCGTATTCAGCAAGGTCAAGGAGCTAAAGCTGATATTGAAACGTGTTGGTCTGAAGCTATTCGATATTACGAAAATGATCAAATGAATCATCGTAGTTCGAGTGCTGGAGGTCGTTCGGGAAACACACGTTTTGCTAGACAAATTCGTAGTCAGTGGACTGAAACCGAAAATGTTGTGTTTTCTAATGTAACTACTATGCTTCCTATGCTTTATGCTAAGAATCCTAGTGTAGAAATCACTCCTCTTAATACTGAAAAAAACCAAGATTTTGCTGTTTGCTGCGAACAACTTGTTAATGCTCTTTTGAGTATGAAAACTTCTCCCGGCATTAACATGAAGTCGAAAGCTAGACGAGGAATTCTTTGGGCTCTTCTTACTAACAGTGCTTATATTAAAGTAGGCTACACTAGTAAGCTAGATAGTAATGAACAAGCTTTAGAAGAACTTCAAGAACTGTCTAAAGAGTATAGTCAGACTAATCTTAAACAATGTGACATTAAAGAACTGGAAGGAAAGCTTACCGCTTTAACAGAAAAGGTTTCTGTGCTTGACCCTTCTGGCCCTTCTTTGAAGCTTGTATCTCCTTTTCGTTTGGTAATCGATCCTACTTCTATCGAACCTGATCATAGCGATGCTCAGTGGATTGCAGAATTTGATTTCCTGCAAACTGATTATCTAAATGCCGTTTATCTTAAAGAACAAGATGGAAATTACGTTTACATTTATGAACCAAGTCATGTTCTTAAGTCTGACAAAGAAGGCGGAGAAGGCGTTCAAAATGATGTAAACAACTTTTCTTTGTTTCAAAAAGATCCTCATCAAGAAGCAAAGAACTATGGATACGATTCTCAAGAACAATTTCGTAAAGCTTGTTACACCAAAGTTTGGTGGATTTGGGATAAAACAACAAGACGACTCTTTCTTTATGCTGATCAAAAGTGGGAGTGGCCTCTTTGGGTTTGGGACGATCCTTTGAAGCTTATTGAGTTTTTTCCTTATAAGCATCTTTGGTTCCATGAAACTGTTGAAGGAAGCCAACCTAAAGGAGAAGTTACTTATTATCTTGATCAACAAGACGCAATTAATGACATTAATTCGGACATTGCGCGAGCCCGTTCTTGGGCACGAAATAATGTATTGTATGATAAGAATCGTATTTCTCAGCAAGCGGTAGAAGATGTATTGCGTGGACCAGACGGAACTGCAAGAGGCATTGA
>NZ_JADBVE010000387.1:0-5479 GCF_020245285.1 Microcystis sp. M31BS1 | reverse complement strand
TTATCACACAAAGTCGAGAAGAGCCAAATTTCGGGTTTCTGTTAGTTAGCGATAGCTTGAAGGCTTACCCCATAAGAGAGCTAGAGTTTAGAGACTGTAAGACTTTTGCCAGACTCCCTCCAAGAGCGATATAGCGGTTCTCGCATCTGTGCGGCACACTTAAACCTTTGCTGATTAAGCTGTTCAGGATCGCGAATGTACCTCTTGTGAATCAGAAACGCTATAAAGTTATCAAGGTACTACATTTACCAAGCGGCTAATCCTCTAAACGTCTTACTGTCTAGTTTCTAGCCAACGAATCGCACCACACCCCATCACCCCACACCCCATCACCCCAACAATTGTAAAGAAATATTACAATTATGCCGTTATAACAGCTTACCATCTTGACAGGAGAGAAAGACAGTGGTTATAGTAGAGACACATACCCGGGTAAACCAATTTAGTGATATGCAAGACAAGCAAAAAGTCACACTGTACCTTCCCCCTGGAGTCCATCGTCAACTAAAGATAAAAGCCGCGGTCGATGAAGAATCGATGTCAGGGCTGGTGGAAAAAGCGATCGCTTTTTACCTGAAATACCCCGAAAAGGTAGAAGAAATCGAAGCCGCCGCCTATGGCAAAACCTATCAGGTTCATGTCTGTCCCGAGTGTGATGCCGCGTTAGTGATGAAAGAAGATCGGCTAAGGTCGATCAAACGCCAGCCCGCAATAGTGGGCGACGAGTTCCCGCTCGAAGTTCCCGAACCCGTTGGCGCCCAAGGAACCACAGAGGGAGAAGCAGCCTTAGTTCCCTGCTAAACTCTCAGTAGCCGAACAAGGCAGCCACAGCCATCAGCCGCCCAAGGTCAAAACCGTTACCACAAATAGGGTCGATGTTATGAAAGAAGAGCTAGAAATTCTCGTCAAGGCTCAGTATCCCCTGATTTACCTCGTCACCTCCGAGGAGGAAAGGGCGGAAGAAGCCATCAGCAAAATAGCCCAACTAAATACACAACATCGACGGGTGTTTGTCTGGACTGTCACCCACGGCATGATCGAACTGGGTCAACCGCGCCAAACCAGTCAACATAATACCGTGTCGCCAGAAGCGGCGATCGAATGGGTAGTGCGTCAACGGGAAGCGGGCATCTACATCTTTAAAGACCTGCATCCGTTCATCACTTCTGCTCCGGTGACTCGCTGGTTAAGAGATGCGATCGCCAGCTTTAAAGGAACCGAAAAAATCATTATTTTAATGTCTCCCCTGCAAGAAGTCCCCATAGAACTAGAGAAAGATGTGGTAGTTCTGGATTTTCCCCTGCCCGACATGGGAGAGTTAGATACGGTTCTCTCGCAACACCTAAGCAAAAATCAAAATCGTCGTACCACCACAGAGGTCCGGGAAAAACTCCTGAAAGCGGCCTTAGGTTTAACCAAAGATGAAGCCGAAAAAGTTTACCGCAAAGCCCATGTAAAAGCGAACAGACTCACGGAAGACGAGGTGGAAATCGTCCTTTCCGAGAAAAAACAACTGATTCGCCGCAACGGAATCTTAGAATACATTGAAGAGGACGAGACCATCAATGCCGTCGGCGGTCTGGAAGAACTAAAAAAATGGTTAAAACAGCGCTCGAACGCCTTTACAGAAAGAGCCAGAGGTTACGGACTCCCCCAACCGAAAGGGATGCTAATTTTAGGAGTACCCGGCTGTGGTAAGTCCTTAATCGCTAAAACCACCTCGCGCCTCTGGAGTTTACCGCTCCTGCGCTTAGATATGGGACGGGTTTACGATGGTTCCATGGTGGGACGTTCCGAGGCTAACCTGCGTAATGCCCTAAAAACTGCCGAATCCATCTCTCCGGCCATTCTGTTCATCGATGAATTAGATAAAGCTTTTGCCGGTGGTACAGGATCCGCCGATTCCGATGGGGGAACCTCTAGCCGCATCTTCGGCTCCTTCCTGACTTGGATGCAGGAAAAAACCTCGCCCGTCTTCGTTATGGCCACAGCTAACCGGATTGAACGGCTACCGGGGGAATTTCTCCGTAAGGGGCGCTTCGATGAAATCTTCTTTGTCGATTTGCCCAATTCTGAAGAAAGACAAGATATCTTTAATATTCACCTGACTAAACGACGCTCCGACATTTCTCGCTTCGATTTGGAGCAGTTAGCCAAGGTATCCGATGGGTTTTCCGGTGCGGAAATAGAACAGGCGCTGATTGCCGCCATGTATGAGGCCTTCGCCCAAGATCGCGAATTCACGCAATTAGACATTATTGCGGCGATTAAGGCGACTCTGCCCCTATCTCGCACCATGACCGAACAGGTGACAGCCCTGCGTGATTGGGCCAGACAACGCGCCCGACCTGCTTCGGCCTCCGTCGCTGAGTACCAGCGATTGGAGTTCTAACAGACTTTCGCCCGCTCCCAACGGGATGAAAGGCTAGTTCTCAGGGACTAGCAATGCCTCGCAAAGCCGCTTGGCGGCACTCTTTAACTCTCAATCTGTTGTTGTTGATTCTTATCTACAAAGAGGAAATTCCAATGTCTCATTTTAGCACTCTCCGGACCAAAATCACCGATGCCGAAATCCTCAAAGCTTCTCTCCGCGACCTCGGTATTAGCGTAAAAACCGAAGCTGATGTTCGTGGTTACAACGGTCAACGGGTTCGCTCCGACATCGTTGCTGTTCTCGATGGCGAATATGATCTCGGTTGGTCTCGCAACACCGACGGCAGTTTCGATTTAATCGCTGACCTCTGGGGTGTAGCCAAAAAACACAATCAAACCGAATTGATCAACTCGATCAACCAAAAATACGCTGTGAACAAAACCCTATCCGAAGTGAAACAGCGCGGTCTGCAAAACGCTAACGTTAAGCTAGTCGTTCAAAGCTAAGATTTACAGCGCGTTCCCAAGCCTAGGGGTTGACCAGTTCGGTTAACCCTTTTTTCTGTCTGTGGGGTATGTTAAGAATAGTAAAATTAACTTGACAAAAATGCTCCGACCCGAAGAAAGAACTAAACTCGATCCGACCAAAGACAGCGATTTTTATGCTTTTCCCCGCTTTGTCACCCACGTGGATGAGGGTTTTATCGATCGATTAACCGCTCTCTACCGAGAGATATTATCGCCGAATACGCGCATTTTAGACCTGATGAGCAGCTGGGTGTCCCATTTACCGGAGGAGATGGAATTTGAGCATATCGAAGGTCACGGGATGAATGGGGAGGAGTTAGCCAAAAATCCCCGCTTGCATAGTTATTTTGTCCAAGACCTCAATGCACAGCCAAAATTGCCCCTAGGGGATAGTTCTTTTGATGCGGTGTTAATCACAGTATCGGTGCAGTATTTGCAGTATCCAGAGGCGATTTTTGCGGAACTGTATCGCATTTTAAAGCCTCATGGTCTGGTGGTGGTCAGTTTTTCCAATCGGATGTTTTACCAAAAAGCGATCGCTGCTTGGCGCGATAATAGCGATTTAGGCCGGGTAGCGTTAGTGAAATCCTATTTTAAATCGGTGGCGGGATTTAGGGAAGTACAGGCGATCGTTCGTCCTGCTACTACCCCCAGTTTCCTACAAATGTTAGGAATTATGGTTGCTGATCCCTTCTATGCAGTCATAGGAAAAAAAGAATCTTCTCTAGGATTATAGTCATCGTTAACACTCAGAGGGCTATTCTGATAATACATACATACTGCGAGCAACACCATCTAGGGTCTGCTGAAAAAGTTTTTCGTGGGGACAGGGTGTGGGGTGTGGGGTGTGGGGTGTGGGGTTTTACCGGTTTTGAGGTGGCCAATTACCTAATTTTCAGGGAAAAAGTGCCTCAATTTTTTGCATGAGTGCATGAGGAGAAAACGGGTTTCTCGGAGAAACCCATTTTCTGTGCGTTACTCAACGGATTTAGTATGAAATGACTAGAGGATAAAAAGTAACCCGATGGATTTTGCAGATTTGTGGGTGATCCCACCCTTGTCATTTCCTAACCGTGCATTGGACACTTTCCGCCAGAAACCAATTTTTCTAAAAATTGGCTATTATCAAAAAAATGTTCAACATAAGTCAGTTTTAAATCTGCATTTACATCAGCAATTGTAATGCCATATACCTCTATTAGTTTGTTGGTAGGCGCATGACCTTTAAATTCTCCTTGATGTGTTCCCCAATGTCTCCATTTAAAAATAACTCTTGGCGGACCGCTATAAGCCTCAATAACTTCCCAAACAAAACCAGTTTTAAAAGCATTCATAAAACTGGCTGCACCCGATTCAAAATCTTCAGCTTTTGAACTATAAACCGGTGTTTCGCCTAAAAATAAATTATAAGTTCCGCGTTCTATAATATCTTGTACTGTATATTCCGGACCGTGGTTAGTACGCATTCTAAATTGATCTATATCAACCGATGTCCATTGATTGGGATTTAGCTTGTAAGTGGCTTCCATTTCAAATGTTCTTACTAAATTCTGTGCAATAGCTTCTAAGGAGCCAGTGGGATGATGTTTTTCGCTTTGCACCCTTAACGTTTTATTCGTTCCTGAATAATCGGGGCGTTTTCCATAACGCCATTCTATGCCGTCATCAGCCGCAAGTACATTATCTCTATCTTGTATTTGAATAGGAATATTTTCTTCTGACATATTTAACTCCTTCTGTGATCTTTACAATTGCTGAGACTTACCTAAAAAACAAATATCTCGTATTTGCCTAACGGCTTAATTGAGGGGCAAACGATCACGTTTCCCTCCCAACAAAAACCTACCAATATTGTCCGCTCCAATGGTGTGTTATGCCCGATCGCTTAACTATGTCTTAATTTTCATGATCGCAAATAACCCCTGTGGACTGATAAGCTGCCCGCGCATTTAAATTGCTTGTTGAGACGAGGCAAGAGGCAACAGTAAAGGAATTGGAGGAGATTCGGCTAATCTAAGAATAAGCAGTTTAAATAGGGTTTGCTGAATAAATGTGAAATGTAGGCAAGGTGGGGTTTTGTGGCTTTACGAGCGAAACAGGTGCAAGATTTTTGCGTCTTCATCGGCCCGCGTCCTGTAGGGGCGAAGCATTTGGGCAATAACCTATCGGTGAAACCGGAGATTTTCTATCCGAATGCTTCGCCCGTACTTTTTGCCGCAAACCCTAAATATGTCTTAGCTTACCAGCGCGTCCGCTTCGCTCTAATCTCAATCCTGTTGTGGCAACGATATCAGAGTTTTGTTTTTTACTTTTTGAACAGTCAACCAAACATTTAAACCGTCCACAACTGCTGTTGCCGTTGTGCTAGAATGGCGAAAAATTCTCACAATTGATAATTATGTTAGCAGAATTAGCCGCCGCCGAAATCGCTAAAATCGCCGGCTCTTCGTTACCCTTTATGCTAAATCAACATACAAGATGCCAAGATAACATACTTCTAACCCAAAAATTCCGAAAGTTTCTAAAGCCATAGCCTCTCCGTTTTATTAGTTTAAGTTTATTGTTGATTCCCTCGACC
>NZ_JADBVE010000386.1:0-3231 GCF_020245285.1 Microcystis sp. M31BS1 | reverse complement strand
AAGGTAAGGGTTTTGTGGCTTTTCTCGCTCCCACAGGTGCAAGATTTTGAGAGAATCGTGCTTCAAAACCTTGCGTCTTCATCGGCCCGCGTCCTGTAGGGGCGAAGCATTCGGATAAAAAATCTACGGTTTCACCGATAGCTTATTGCCCGAATGCTTCGCCCGTACTTTTTCAGCAGCCCCTAGATAGTAAATGTACCTTGTCGATGATGCTGACGAACCAGCAAAAGGTTCGTAAGAACCTACAGCTTATAGCACCGTTATCTGTAAATATTCTCGTTTTCAAGGTTTAATTGGGCAATAGCTCCATCAATTAAATCACAGCCCTCCCCCAGAGATTCGATCCGCGAAAACCGATCGCGCCAAACCGCCGCACCAGTAAAATCCTGACAATACCAAGCCAGATGTTTCCTGGCTTGCCAAATACCGCGTTGTCCCTTGTATAGCCATAGCCCCTGTAAATGCTCTTTAGCTAGGTTTAACAGGTCAATAGAGGTGGGTTGCGGCAACTTTTTGCCTGTTTTGAGGTAATAATCGATTTCCCCCACCAAATAGGGATAACCGAGGGTTCCCCGCGAACACATCACCCCATCGGCCCGAGTAAATTCCAAACAATTAATCGCCGCTTCCACAGAAACAATATCACCATTAGCGATGACAGGAATCGATAAAACCTCCTTCACCCGTTTAATCCATTGCCAATCGGCTGGCCCGTGATAACCCTGTTCCCTAGTGCGTGCGTGCAGGGTCAACATTTGCGCTCCCGCATCTTCCAAACGACGGGCAAAATCGATAATATTAATCTCTTGAGCGTTCCATCCCAAGCGAGTTTTCACCGTTACTGGCACCGATACCGCTCTCACCACTTCCCTAACAATTTGCTCGGCAATTTCTGGCTGTCGTAAAAGGGAAGAACCGCCGCCTTTTTTAGTAATTTTATTAACGGGACAACCCATATTAATATCGATGGTCATCGCTCCTTCTTTAACCGCTTTTTCCGCCGCCACAGCCATAAAATCGGGACGGCAATCAAATAATTGCATACTAATTGGTTGTTCTTTGTCCCCGATAACCATCAATTGCGGTAACTCTTGCAGCTGGGAGATTTCTGTCGCATTAACCATCTCCGTATAGAGCATCGAATCAGGAGCAAAGCGTCTCACCAAGCGCCGAAAAACTAAATCGGTGACACCAGATAAAGGTGATTGCAAGACGCGGCTATGCACTGCTAAATTACCGATTTTGAGAGGGGATGAGTAGATAGCCATAGAACCAGTTAAAAAATCAACAGCCAACACCAGCAAACCGAACAATTAGGGGATAGTTCCGTCACTGTTAACATTTTGCCAACCCCATAATATATGCTTAACCGTCATCTTCTAGTCTAAAACTACCTGTATGATGATTGGAGAGGATAGAATCCTATCTCTCCTAAACGAGTAATTAAACAAAAATTTCGCTTTTTTTTATGGATAATCTGCAACTCTGGCAACGTTACCAAGATTGGTTATACTATCACCCTAACCTAGAACTTTATCTCGATGTCAGTCGGATTCCCTTCGATGAGGCTTTTCTCAAAGGTCTAGAAGCAAAATTTGAGCGTGCTTTCCAAGATATGGCAGCCTTAGAACAGGGTGCGATCGCCAATCCCGACGAACAGCGTATGGTCGGCCACTACTGGCTGCGCGCTCCTGAACTCGCTCCTAACCAGGAATTGCGGGACGAAATCACCGAACCCTTAGCACAGATCAAAGAATTTGTCAAGAAAATTCACTCCGGAGCGATTAAGCCGCCCAATCGGTCAAAATTCACCCATATTCTCTGTGTAGGCATCGGGGGGTCTGCTTTGGGTCCCCAATTCGTCGGTTCGGCTCTATCCCCCCTTAATCCCCCCTTAGAGATTGCTTTTATTGATAATACCGACCCCAAAGGCATCGATCGCACCTTAGCCCATTTACCCCTAGCTACCACCCTCGTTATCGTCACCAGTAAATCCGGCGGCACTCCCGAAGCGAGAAACGGAATGTTAGAAGTCCGCAACGCTTACGAAAAACAGGATTTAGACTTTCCCCAACACGCGGTCGCCGTCACCATGCCGGGTAGCCGACTGGACAAATACGCCCAAGATTGGCTAACTCGTTTCCCCATGCAGGATTGGGTCGGTGGTCGTACATCAGAACTATCCGCCGTCGGTCTTCTCCCGGCCGCTTTGCAGGGTATCGACATTGATGAAATGTTAGCCGGGGCCAAAGAAATGGACATCGCCACCCGCGTCCATAACCTGAAAAAAAATCCTAGCGCCCTACTGGCTCTAGCTTGGTATCATGAGGGCAATGGCAAGGGAGAGAAAGATATGGTGATTCTGCCCTACAAAGACAGTCTCTATCTCTTTAGCCGCTATCTGCAACAATTGGTCATGGAGTCCCTCGGTAAAGAAAAAGACCTCGATGGGAATAAGGTTTACCAAGGTATCGCCGTCTATGGTAACAAAGGTTCCACGGACCAACACGCCTACGTCCAACAATTACGCGAAGGTGTCCCCAATTTCTTCGCCACTTTTATTGAAGTGTTAAAAGACCGACAAGGAGATTCCATCGAAGTGGAAACCGGCTCCACTGCTGGCGATTTCCTCTCAGGATTACTGCAAGGTACTCGACAAGCTTTATACGAAAATAGTCGTCACTCTATCACCATCACTATCCCAGAGGTTACTCCTCGTCAGGTGGGGGCCTTAATCGCCCTCTACGAAAGGGCCGTTAGTTTCTATGCTAGTTTAGTTAACATTAACGCCTACCATCAACCCGGGGTAGAAGCAGGGAAAAAAGCCGCCGCTTCTATTCTGGATTTACAAAGAAAAATCGTGCAAGTTGTTCGGGAAACGGGCACTTCTCTCGACCTAGCCACTCTAGCGGCCAAAATTGGTGCTAGTGACCAAGTTGAAGCCATCTATAAAATTGTCCGTCATCTCAACGCTAATCGGCGCAGTTTAACTATTACCGGCGATTTAAGCAAACCGGAAACGCTCCAAATCTCTGCACGCTAATCAGTTATCAGTTATCAGTTATCAGTTATCAGTTATCAGTTATCAGTTATCGGTTATCAGTTATCAGTTATCAGTTATCAGTTATCAGTTATCAGTTATCAGTTATCAGTTATCAGTTATCAGTTATCAGTTATCAGTTATCAGTTATCAGTTATCAGTTATCAGTTATCAGTTATCAGTTATCAGTT
>NZ_JADBVE010000385.1:0-5660 GCF_020245285.1 Microcystis sp. M31BS1 | reverse complement strand
TTAAATATTGGAAGAAAGGTAGTCGGAGAGGCCGCCTTTAGCGGGAATCCGATAGAGAGGTTCGTAGTTAACCCAGTACGGGTCAAAGCGTACAAAGCTAATTCTAGATGCAATATTTGCGTACAGAATTAGTAACTATTTGTTATGCTGATTGTTAACAATTTGTAATCTTTGGGAAAGTTCCTCAATACTGCATGGTCGTTTCTGCTACAATTCCACCCCTAGCTCAAGATACCCTCGCCCTGAAAGCGGTGTGGGCAAATGTCGGCTATGATAGTTGTCCCTACCATTACAATTTCCATCTTCATACCCATTGCTCCGATGGTCAAATGAGTCCCCAAGACTTGATGAGACAAGCGTTAGACATCGGACTAAAAGGATTAGCAATTACCGATCATCACTCGATCGAAGGTTATCGACAAGCCCAAATTTGGCTAGAAAATCGGCATTTAAAGGGTTCTCTACCCCATCTCTGGACAGGGGTAGAAATTACGGCGAATCTCTTAGACGCAGAAGTGCATATTCTTGGCTATGGTTTCGATCCTACTCATACCGTTTTGACTCCCTATCTGCAAAGAGCCAAACCAGAAGGAGATTTAGCTTTGGCCTCTAGAGTCATTAACAGTTTACGGCAAGCAGGGGCCCTAGTGGTTCTAGCCCATCCCTTTCGTTACCATCGCCCCGCGGCCGATTTAGTAGCGGCGGCGGTAGAATTGGGTATTGATGGTATTGAGGCTTTTTATGCCTATGGCAATCCCAAACCATGGCTACCCAGTCAACGGGAAACCGAACAAGCTCTCGCTCTTAGTCGTCAATATCAATTATTTGCCACCTGTAGCACCGATTCCCACGGTAAATCTTTATTACAGCGCATTTAGCCTGATCGCGGGATTAACTGTAAAATACTTAAATTGACTAAACTCGATCCTTTCTCGATCGAGTGTTAGTTTTTTATGGCCGTCAGCTTTTTCAGTGATCAGTAACCAGTAACCAGTGATCAGTAACCCGTAACCAGTAATCAGTAACCCGTAACCAGTGAAAGAGCCTAAATTTGTTGAAAATTGAAAACTTAAACCTGATAACTTAAAACTTAAAACTTAAACCTGATCACTGATAACTGATAACTTAAACCTGATCAGTGATCAGTGATCACTGATAACTGATAACTGATAACCCCCTGAATGAAAGATTTATTCCTTGACACTTGCTGGTTAATTCCCATTTATGGCTTAATTGGTTCGATTTTAACCCTACCTTGGTCTTTAGGCATTATTAGTCGCACCGGTCCGCGGCCGGCCGCTTATATTAACCTATTGATGACCGTCTTAGGATTAATACACGGATCGATCGCTTTTAATCAAATTTGGCATCGAGAGACGATTAAACTGGCTTTTGAATGGGTAAGAGTGGCCGATCTTAGTTTATCCCTTTCGATCGAACTTTCTCCCGTCAGTTTGGGGACGCTGGAACTGATTACCCTCATCAGTCTCCTGGCCCAAATCTATGCCCTTGGCTACATGGAAAAGGACTGGTCTTTGGCAAGATTTTATGGCTTAATGGGCTTTTTTGAGGCAGCTTTGGGGGGAATTGCCCTCAGTGACTCCCTACTATTCAGTTACGCTTTCCTAGAGATGTTAACGGTCTCTACCTATCTCCTCGTCGGTTTTTGGTATGCTCAACCTTTGGTAGTAACCGCGGCGCGAGATGCCTTTTTAACCAAGCGCGTCGGCGATATTATTTTATTGATGGGTTTGGTGGCTCTGTCCAGTTACGGAGAAGGATTGAGTTTTTCTCAGCTAGAAAATTGGGCAGTAAATAACCCTGTGCCACCTCTGACGGCGACTTTGTTAGGATTAGCCCTTATTGCTGGTCCAACGGGTAAATGCGCCCAATTTCCCCTGAATTTGTGGCTAGATGAGGCGATGGAGGGACCAAATCCAGCCGGAATCATGCGGAATTCGATCGTGGTTTCGGCGGGGGCCTATGTTTTAATTAAGCTGCAGCCAGTGTTTACCCTATCTCCGATCGCGGCCAATGTTTTAATAGTGTTGGGGACAATGACGGCAATCGGTACTTCTCTGATGGCCCTATCCCAAATTGATATTAAACGGGTTTTATGCCACTCCACCAGTGCCTATCTCGGTTTGGTCTTTATTGCGGTGGGATTAGGTCATGTGGATATCGCTTTGCTAATTTTATTCTCCCATGCGGTCGCAAAAGCTTTATTGTTTATGAGCGCAGGAGCATTAATTCTCACTACCAGTAACCAAAATATCACGGAAATGGGGGGAATTTGGGCAAGAATGCCCGCTACAACCATGGCTTTTTTAGGGGGTTCCGCGGGGATGACGGTTTTAATGCCCCTGGGGATGTTTTGGACGTTAAAACGGTGGTTAAGTGGTGAATGGGCGATTCCTTGGTGGTTATTAGCGGTTTTAATCTTTGTTAATTGTCTTAGCATCGTCAATCTCACCCGGGTATTTCGTTTAGTCTTTTTGGGACAAACCCAAAGTAAAACCCATCGCACCCCGGAAGTGGCTTGGCCGATGGCTTTGCCCATGGTATCATTGATTTTAATCGCTTTATTGGCCCCGATTATTCCCCTACGTTGGGATTTTTGGCTATCTTTCACCAATCCTCTCCTTAATAACCAGAGTTTTACTATTGTCTGGGGTTTTCCCTTACTGATGGCCTCTGGAGTAATTGGCCTAGTTATCGGGTTAACGGTAGAGTTAAGACGAGCTTGGGCAAGACCGACTGGGTTAATCCTGCGATTCCTGCAAGATTTGTTCGCTTATGACTTCTATCTTGATCGCATCTATCAGTTTACCGTGGTTTTAGCGGTGGGGAGCTTGTCCAAAATTACCGCTTGGCTCGATCGTTATATTATTGATGGTCTGGTTAATTTGGTCAGTTTAGCGACGATTTTTAGCGGCAGTGCCTTAAAGTATAATGTTTCTGGTCAATCACAGTTTTATGTCTTGACTATTCTTTTGGGAATAGGGGGATTAATCTGGCTCTTATTAAACGGTCAATGGTCACTGATAACTAATTATTGGTCATCCCTGTTGACTCATTGAACCTCTATGTATCGCTCCCTAGTCTTCCGGTCGCGGACTAGGGAGGGAAAGCAGCGGGATGAACATGATCAACAAGGACAGACGGTTAAAATCGGTCTTAGCTTAAAACCCCACACCCTGCCCGCGGGAAAAACTTTTTCAGCAAGCCCTATTTGTGTTATAATGGGTTGGTCAAAAATGCTGGTGTAGCTCAGTGGTAGAGCAGCTGATTTGTAATCAGCCGGTCGCGGGTTCAAATCCCATCACCAGCTTCAATCTCTCACTCCCAATCGAACTTTAAAAAACCTGCTCCCCACTTCCCTCTTTCAAACCGAAGACCCCTAAACCGAAATTTAAACCGGACAAAACCATCCTAGGGACTGGGGTTCGCAACTGTGGCACACTAGAGAGTATAACTGAATTGACGGTAAGCCCTTGACTAATCAAATTACCCCTTTCGACCCCCTTCACAACCACGACGAGACGGGCCATGACCACGAGTCAAAAGGGACTCCCCACGTCCATAGCGAAGCTTCCCTGAAGCAAATTATTAACCGTCTTTCGCGTATCGAAGGACATATTCGCGGCATCAAGACGATGGTATCGGAAAATCGTCCCTGTCCCGAAGTTTTGATGCAAATTGCCGCTATTCGCGGGGCGATTGATCGCGTTGCCAGAATTATTCTCGACGAACATCTGAGCGAATGTATTGCCCGGGCTGCCCAGGAAGGTAGTATCGAGACAGAAATTGAAGAATTAAAGGCCGCCTTGGATCGCTTTTTACCCTAGATTGTGCTATAATGAGAAGTTGGCATTTTTTAGGCAGAGAGCAATTACAGGAGGTGAATCAGGTTAATGACCCAAGTGGTAGTTGGTCAGAACGAGGCGATCGAATCAGCCCTGCGTCGTTTTAAGCGACAGGTAGCGAAAGCGGGAATTTATGCGGATATCAAAAAGCATCAATTTTTTGAAACCCCTCAAGAAAAGAGAAAGCGTAAAGCAGTAGCCCGGAGACGACAAAGAACCCGTCGTCGTTAAAATTAGCCAAGTCAGAAGTCGCTCGCAAGCTTCTGACTTGCTTTTATTTTAACCTCTGTTTTGGGGGTTGGGAAGCGGGAAGTGGGGAGTGGGAAGTGGGGAGAAAAAAGCTGATAAGATAAAGTTTAGCCCTCGATCGAGTTCTAGTGTTTTCATGGTTTTACAACTGCGCGTCTATGTTCCCGAACATCCTCTGGTTAAGCATTGGTTAGCGATCGCGCGCGATCAAAATACCCCCTCGGTACTGTTTAAAACAGCGATGACGGAACTAGGGCGCTGGTTAACCTACGAAGCAGCCCGGCAATGGTTGCCGACCCTGGAAACTAGCGTTAAAACCCCTCTAGCGGAATGTCCCGCTACTTTTATCGATCCTAGCGTACCGATGGCCGTAGTCCCGATTTTACGGGCAGGATTAGCCCTGTTGGAAGGGGCGCAAAGTCTTTTACCCCTAGCTAGTACCTATCATCTCGGTTTAGCCAGAAATGAGGAAACCCTAGAGGCGAGTTGTTATTTAAATAAATTACCGGCCAGTTTTGATCCGGCCACAAGAGTCTTAATTCTTGAACCGATGTTAGCCACGGGGGGATCAATTTCAACAGCAATGGCAGAAATTACCAGCAGAGGCGTTGATCCTGCCCTGATTCGCCTGATTTCCGTGGTGGCTGCCCCGCCGGCTTTACAGAAATTGAGTCAAAATTATCCCAGCTTGAACATCTATACGGCTATTATCGATGAAGGATTAAATAGCGGCGGTTACATCGTGCCGGGGTTGGGCGATGCCGGCGATCGAGCTTTTGGAACCTATTAGGAGAAAAGGGGATTATGAGTCAGCGAGATGGGTTTACGGGCGGTTTTTTAGCCGGTGCGATTGTCGGTGGTTTAGTGGGCGGTGTTTTGGGGACAGTGTTGGCTAATCGCAGCCGTCGCGGTTTAGGAGATGGGGATAATCAAGCTTTTTTAGAGGAGATCCGCAATGGGCGCTTGACTCCAGAGGAAGGCATGGAAGTGGCCCGCCGCAGTTTAGAAGATAAAATTGCCCAGTTAAATCTAGCGATCGATGATGTGCGTCAACAGTTAGGATCGGTACAGGAAAACGGCAGCGATCATTAAAATAGGGCTGGCCGAATAAATCTAAAAACCTTGTTAGACCTCGACCTAATTTAATTAGGGTCTGCTGAAAAAGTCATTGAAACCCACATTCCGCACCCTAAGTGTCACAACGTCTCAAAAGAGGAAGGGGCGTGAGTCAAAATACTTATCTAGAGGAGTGAGTTGGCGGCAAGCTGCCGGCAACTAAGCCGAAAATTTCAGAGTTCCCCCGGTCATTCTCAATAAACAGTGCTTGTTGAGAATGGCTGGGCAATCAGACTTAACATCTAGCGTCGAGATGTTCGAGTAGTGCTTAAGTTTTGTCACCCCTTGAGGGACTTCCAAAAAATAAACTATTCATCCTCAAGAATAATAATCATTCTCGGAGTGTGGGAGGTAGGGATCGATGGTTGCCCCCTCCTTCCAATTTTGTAGTAGAATTAATCCTGTACATTATTAATCAAGTTTTTCTTT
>NZ_JADBVE010000384.1:0-4967 GCF_020245285.1 Microcystis sp. M31BS1 | reverse complement strand
AAACATTTTGCGTTATCGACCTACCACGCAAACTACTCTAGCATACTAAAGTTAAATTGGCAACTATAGATTAGAGTTATTCTTAGTCGTGCTTCGCTGTTCTATGCTGGCGGAACTTTTCATCTCCGAGGTGAAACCGAGAGATGAAAAGCCGACATTATAGGTAAAAAGCGATTTCTTTCTCCTTGAGAGGGGCAAAATCGGCGGCTAACAACAGCTGATTTAATTCCTCTTGGGGGATATGTTTGGCCCCGATGCGGACAATTCGCGATCTCATCGTGTTAGAAACCCCGCTTCTTTGTCGTCCTGCTTCCAAACCCATTACCCGGTGATAAAGTTCCAATTTTGCCGGGGGAATTGGGGAACCATCAAAATCAATGCCATTAGCGATCGCCACATCAATGGCATCAGCGCCCGTAGTTGTGGTTAAATTAGTTTCGGTGGACATAAAGACAATATAAAGGATCATTGCTATTTTATCAGGCGATCGATATCCGCCGCTATGATCAGGAAAGTAATCTTCATTTCTGTGTAACTATGGCTCAATTGCCGACCTATCAACCAAAACAGTTATCCCTGGGCCCCCTGGAAGCGGAAATTCTCAATATTGTCTGGGAATTGGAACCCGTTAGCGTTAAGGATGTCCACGATCGCATTTTAGCGGATCCAGAACGAGATCTAGCCTATACTTCTGTGACTACGGTACTGCGTCGTTTAACTAATAAAGGCTGGTTAAGTTGTTATAAAAAGGGTCGGATTTTCTACTGGAAACCGATGGTTTCTAAGGAACAAGCACAGGCAATTAAAGCCTACGAACAATTACATCGTTTTTTGGCTATTGGTAATGCGGATGTGGTGGCTTCTTTTGCCGATAGTCTCGATACTGCTAGTGTCGAACAATTAAAAGCGATCGCATCTCGTTTAGATACCCTGCGTCAACAACGGAGAGAAAGCTAATGCACAGTTTAATGTTATTACTAGCATTAACTATCGCTATTGGTTTACGTTGGTTTCTGCCTAGCTATCAGCGTCGTTGGCAGACAACGCTATTTTTCTTCCTCTTTCCTCCTTTGCTGCTGTTAATGACAGTTACATCGGTGGTTTGTATGGGCTATCGCGGGCAAATGTTGGGTTATAACTCCAGTTTAATTAGTTACTTTAGTGCTATAATTTGGCTAGTTTTTGCTATATTTTGTTTGATAAAACTCTCCTATCAAACTTGGCAAACCCATCGGGATTTTAGCAGTTATCCCCTCAAAAAAATCACCGCTCAGAAGGCGAGAGTTTTAGCAGTGGATTTTCCCTACAGTGCCAGAGTTGGCTTCTGGAAGTCGGAATTAATTGTGACGCAAGGATTATTAAATCTCTTAGATCAAGAACATTTACAAGCAGTTTTAGCCCACGAACAAGCTCACCAAGAATATCATGACACTTTCTGGTTTTTCTGGTTAGGTTGGTTGCGATCGATGTCTTCTTGGCTGCCCAATAGCGAGAATTTATGGTCAGAATTGGTCTTCTTGCGGGAATTGCGCGCCGATAAGTATGCTTCTGGACAAGTGGATTATTTACTATTAGCTGAATCGCTGCTTTTAGTGGCAGAAAAAGTTAATCAAGTAGCGGAAATAAGTTTCTCCGATAGTTGCTGTGTCGCTCTCAATGATCATTCTTTAAATAATCGTTTATTAGAGAGAATCGATGCTTTAGTCGAGTCAGAAAACCCCGAACTTCCCAGATTTAACTATCAAGTCTGGCTATTGCTTTCCCTCTCCCTCGCTCCTTTCTTACTCTTGCCTTTACACTCCTAAAAATGACCCTAGAAGTTGGACAAAAAGCCCCCGAATTTGCCACCCCCAACCAAAGGGGGGAAATTAGTAAATTAGCAGATTTTGCCGGTCAATGGTTGGTCTTATATTTTTATCCCAAAGATAACACTCCGGGCTGCAGCACAGAAGCGATCGATTTTACCGCTTTGTCGCCGCAATTTCAGCAATTAAATGCGGTAATTCTGGGAGTTAGTCCCGATTCAGAAAAGTCCCACTGTCGTTTTATTGAAAAACACAATTTAACTATTCAATTATTGAGCGATCCCGAGCATCAACTGGCGGAAATTTATCAAGTCTGGGGATTAAAAAAATTTATGGGCAAGGAATATATGGGGATTAGACGCTCCACTTTCCTGATCGACCCCCGGGGAAATATTGCCTATATTTGGTCAAATGTCAAGGTAAAAGCCCATGCAGAAGCGGTTTTGAAAAAACTTGAGGAATTGCAGTAGGAAGCCCCTAGTAGTCGATTTTTTCTGGGTACTGATCGCGCTCTTTTAAGTACCTAAGCAAAATTAATTACACATCTAAGCCGTCAGACTTCGTCGTGAGATCAGTAGTTCGACAAGCTCACTAACATGAACACTTTTTGCTGTGATTAGTAAACAGTAATCAGTGATCAGTGAGGCTCTTCGGTTTGTGTTATGCAATGGACGGGGGTTATAAGGGATGGAACCCTTACATAGAAAGGCATTTAGCGATTTTTGTCAATTGTTTTTGCTCTAGAGCAAACTAATCAATTAAGTCTCTTACCAGATAAGGATTTAGTCGATTTATGCCCCCCTATCGAACCATACCAAGTAACGAAGAACCATCAGTGATCAGTAAACAGTAATCATTAATCAGTGAAAAGACAGTAGGAAACTTCTATTTAATGCTGCTCACTTAAAACTCAAATCTGATAACTGATAGCTGTCTCCTGTCTCCTGTCTCCTGTCTCCTGTCTCCTGTCTCAACCAAGAAATTAATTTTGCACGACTACTTATGTTAGACTAGAAAAGTTGTCAAAAATCGCACATCTAGGCGATCGGGTGTTTCTAGGAATCTAGAAATCCAGCCCTAGATGGAGGATAAACCCGAAAAGGAGAAAAATATGCCCGTTGTCTCTCTCGCAGAATTGCTAGAGTCTGGGGTTCACTTTGGCCATCAAACGCGCCGTTGGAACCCGAAAATGTCTCAGTACATCTACACTGCCCGGAATGGGGTTCATATCATTGATTTGGTGCAAACTGCCCAATTAATCGAAGAAGCTTACGAATTTGTCCGAGGAGAAGCCGATCGCGGTAAACGCTTTTTATTCATCGGTACGAAACGGCAAGCGGCAGCAATCATTAAACAGGAAGCTTTACGCAGCGGTAGCCACTTCGTTAACCAACGCTGGTTGGGGGGAATGTTAACCAACTGGGAAACCATTCGCGGCCGGGTAGAAAGACTCAAAGAATTAGAAGAATTAGAAAATAGCGGCGCCCTTGATAAACGACCGAAAAAAGAAGCATCGGTACTGCGTCGGGAATTAGGCAAACTAGAAAAATACCTCGGTGGCATTAAAACCATGCGCCGGCTGCCGGATTTAGTCATCGTAGTGGATCAGCGTCGGGAATACAACGCTATCCAAGAATGCCAAAAATTGGGCATTCCCATCATCTCCCTCTTGGATACTAACTGCGATCCTGACTTAGTAGATGTGCCGATTCCCGCCAACGATGACGCAATTCGCTCAGTTAAACTGATTTTAGGCAAAATTAGCGATGCGATCATCGAAGGTCGTCGCGGTGGTCAAGCAGCGGTGGAAGAATACGAGGAAGACTACGAGGATGAAACCGAGTACGAGGAAGAAGGTGATTATTCCCAATACGCCGCCGAATTTGCCAGTGGAGACGACGATAACTAGGGAAAATTAGCTATTGATTGCCGCTAGGTTCGGGGGTAAACTTTCCGGACCTATCGATCGGCAAAACCTGCCCTTCTCGTGGCATGATCAACTATAAGCAGTAGGTTAGGAATTTTATGGCAGAAATTACAGCACAACAGGTTAAAGAACTTAGGGAAAAGACCGGCGCCGGCATGATGGATTGCAAGAGGGCGCTGACGGAAAACGCGGGGGATATAACTAAAGCGATCGAATGGTTGCGTCAAAAAGGGATTACTTCCGCCGAGAAAAAAGCCAGTCGGGTAGCGGCAGAAGGGATGATCGGCAGTTACATCCACACCGGCAGTCGCATCGGTGTTTTAGTGGAAGTGAACTGCGAAACCGATTTTGTTGCCCGTCGCGAGGAGTTCAAAAAATTAGTTAATGACGTGGCGATGCAGATTGCCGCTTGTCCTAACGTCGAATATGTGAAAGTGGCCGATATTCCCGCCGAAATCTCCGCCAAAGAAAAAGAAATTGAGATGGGACGGGACGATTTAGCCAATAAACCCGATAATATCAAAGAAAAAATCGTGGCCGGCCGCATTGAAAAACGTTTGAAAGAACTTTCTCTGCTTGATCAACCCTTTATCCGCGACCAGAACATTAGTATTGAGGAGTTGCTCAAACAAGCGATCGCCGCTTTGGGAGAAAATATTCAGGTGCGTCGTTTCCAACGCTTTGTACTAGGTGAAGGGATCGAGAAAGAAGAAACGGATTTCGCCGCCGAAGTAGCCGCCCAAATGGGACAAAAACCCCCGGAACCCGTGGCAGCAGCCCCGCAAGTGGAGGAAAAAGCCCCAGAACCGGCAGCGAAGGATAATCCGCCCGCTAAAGGCAAAAAGAAAAAGTAAGTTAAATGAAGATCAATCTGGTGGGGTGCGAGTTTCGTACCCTTTTTGTCTTCAGGGGGGTGGGGGACCTGATTTAAGTAGGTAGGCACAATTATTTGTAGGATGGGTTAGCGGTAGCGTAACCCATGCGGGCGTTGGGTTTCATGCTTCAACCCAACCTACGTTCATTTTATATTTAATTCCACCCACCCACTTATCAGTTATCAGTAAACAGTAATCAGTCAAAAGAAAAAAGAAAGTGGGGCTCTTCTAGGTTCTGTGTGAGCATGGTATAATAGTAACACAGAACAGGAGGTGGGTTATGTGGATAAATTTTGATCAACTCCTCGATTTACCAAATGTAACAGTGGTCAATTATCAAAAAATTGCTCAGACAATTTT
>NZ_JADBVE010000383.1:0-11604 GCF_020245285.1 Microcystis sp. M31BS1 | reverse complement strand
AGCTACAGGCTCGCGAATACCGTCGATATCTACAGGAGGAGCGGCGATAAAGGCGATGATGAAGCAGGTGGTGGCGGTGAGCAGGGTGGGGATCATGATGACACCGAACCAACCGATGTATAAACGGTTGTTGGTGCTGGTGATCCACTGGCAGAACTGCTCCCACAGGGAAGCGCTCTCGCGCTGTTGTAGAGTGGTAGTCATGGTTGGATAATTTCTGTATGTATTAGGTTGTCAAGGTTCGTCGTTTGACATGAGTTAATACTATCGGCTTTTTATAGTTATGTAAAGGGGTTTTAAGAAATGTTTTTTTTATCAATGTCATAACTTTTACTTATATAATTGATGTTCAGGTAAACTAGAAGCAGACAAATTCTGCAAAAATAAGCAATGATACCCGAAATTACCGCAAAACTATTGGAAGCGAAGAAAGAAAAAGGCCTCAGTTTCGCTGACCTAGAAGCGATTCTAGGGAGAGATGAGGTGTGGATTGCTGCTGTTTTTTACCGGCAAGCGAGCGCCTCCCCAGAGGAAGCAACGAAAATTGTGGCAGCCTTGGGACTGGGAACCGAAATCATCCCATCCTTAACCGAGTATCCTGTCAAGGGATTGGGTCCGGTTGTCCCCACCGACCCCCTGATTTATCGTTTCTACGAGATCATGCAGGTGTATGGAATGCCACTAAAATCGGTGATTCATGAAAAATTCGGCGATGGTATTATGAGTGCGATCGATTTTACCCTCGACGTGGATAAGGAGGAAGACCCTAAAGGCGATCGCGTTAAAATTACCATGTCGGGTAAGTTTTTATCCTATAAGAAGTGGTGAGTCCGGCCAAAGTCAACGGTAAGGAATATAAATTCCTTGCCGCTCTTGCTATTTTTCTTAACAAAACTTAACAATTGACGGCAAAATTTTGCTTGCTTTTTTTTGCAGATTTTGAGAAAATATTTTTAAAAGAATTTACTAACAATTGGAATATAAGCAGCTTCTTATAAACACAACAGTCCCATTGTAAGAACATCATAACCCAAGCCGCCGCAAAAGTCAAGGGATCACTCCTAATTCAGTGGTCAGTAAACAGTAATCAGTAACCAGTGAAAAGACAGTAGGAAACTGGCATTTTCAGTGATCAGTAAACAGTAATCAGTGAAAAGACAGTAGGATGAGGCTCACTTAATACATACTGCTCAAAACTCAAATCTGATAACTGATAACTGATAACTGATAACTGATAACTGATAACTGTCTAACCTAAATCTCGGTCTTTAGTGACGGTAATTTCCTTAGATAAATGTCGATACCAAGTAAAATAGAGACCGATAGAAAGCAAAAGAAAAACCAAAGCCAAAATCTTCAAACTTTGCCACTGCTTGATGATTAAAACAATCCCCATCATAAACAGGACTAATTGCCAAGGAACGGTGAGAAAAGCGGCGATGATATCCCGTTGATTTTCCGCTTTAATTTTTGCCTGTAGGTTAGGTTTAACACTGTGACGTACTTCTCCCCAAAAGCCAAAAGGTCGGGTAACATTATAGAAATTTTCCATAACTAAACTATCGGTGGGAGGAGTCAACAAAGTAGCGAGAATACAGCCAGCTAAAGCGAACAAACTCGGCACAAGAAAGAGAATAAGTTCCTGATATTGACTGTGACGAAAGAAAGGTAAAATTATCGCTTGTGAGGCAATAGCCGCAATCATTCCCGCTAAAGTTCCCACAGCAAAACCATAACCATTAAAGCGCCACCAATACCAACGTAATAGGAGAGGAACTGCTAATCCCACCCCTAATCCCGTGGTTAACCAACCCCAAATATCATTGACATTTTGGATATTAAAACTCAAAACTAAGCCAATTACTACCACAAAAATCGAGGCCAAACGACCTTGAAAAACTAACTCCTGTTCTCCCGCATTTGGTTTCAAAAAAGCTTGATAGATATCTTTGACCCAATAGGCAGCACTAGCGTTAATAACTGCGTTAAAAGTGGACATAGCCGCCGCTAAAAAAGCAGCAATTAATAACCCTTTCATCCCCACGGGAATGTATTGAGTAATCACCGTGGCCAGAATTCTTTCTGGGTCTGTAATCGTGCCTTCGGTTAAACCATAGTGAATGCCTAAAACCGCAAAAGCTGTGACTAGAGGCCAACGGAAAGAAAGCAGAACAATCCAGAATAAAGATAATAAACCGGCATCTCGATCGCTTTTGGCGGCTAGGTATCGTTGTAACATATAACCACCGCTGCCGCTGCAACCCTCGATGATGGTTTTAACTAAATAAAAGAAAATCACCCCACCAAACAAATTAAAGATGGCATAATCTCCGGGTAAATCCAAAGTCATCGAAGGGAAAATACTAGACCAGTCGCTTAAATTCCAAGTTTTTGGCTCTGCTGCCCCCGGAATTGCTACCGTGAAACTATCGGGAAGATTGACAGTAAAAAAGGCTACTGCCGATACATAAATTACCGCCACAAAAATCAGAAATCCTTGAAATAAATCGGTAATTACCCCACCATAAAAACCACTGGCCACCGTATAAATTAAGGTTAAAAGAATTAATATCACCGAAGCAAGACGATCATCCATACCCAAAAACTGCCCTAAAAATTTCCCCCCCGCAACGGAGAAATAACTCATCGTACCGATAGAGAATAAGAGAATGGCGATGGCGCTAATAATTCGGGCAAAATTCCCCTGTTTTCCCGGTCCGAAGCGAAACTGCATCCATTCCGCCATGGTCATAACTTGGGCGCGACGATTCCATTTGCCCATAAAAGCCATGAGAAAGGCCATAATTAGGACAACACCGCCGCGGATTTCGATAAATAGTCCTTTGGGGCCGACGGCGTAAATAAGGGCAGAAATGACCATAGTTCCCGCTAAATCGGTGTTAGCTGCCATTCCCGACACCCCTAACATCCACCAAGGCAAATTGCGATTACCTAAAAAGTAGGATTCTAGACCTTGAGAAGCTTTTTTCTCGGCGATAATCCCGATTATTAGGGTTCCTGCTAGATAAAGCAGCACAATTACATAATCAATTAACTGCATAGTTGAGATCAATTTAACTTTCGATCGTTATAGCATCAATTGACTACGATTTCTGGCTAACGGTTTCTTTTTCTAAGATTTGCACCCGTTGCTCTAGCTTTTTTAAATCTTCCTTTAGTTCAATTACTAAAGTGGCTAAACGCTGGAACAGTGGGTCACTTTCCCCGACTACTTCCCCATTTACTATACCCGTTCCCGATCGCCGTTGGGGAATGGGAGCGGCATTTTCCCCGCGGATGGTTATTCCTCGGACTTGACTTTCAAGGCGCTCGACTCGATTGCGGAGACTAATTAAATCCGATCTTACCGCCGTATCCGATTGTGCTTTGCTGGCATTAACAAAACTCAGTATTAGCAAAAGGGAGATAATCAGCGTTAAAAAGCCAGAAAAAGAGATTTTAGCTATTTTCATCGATTTTACCCCCTATCTATCCTACCCAACTTAATGTTAAGAAACGTGGCTAAATCTAAAGCTTGATTGCAATTCCGCCCCCGGGTGATTAGTTGCTCAAAAGAGGATGATAAGGTAAAAAACACGATTTTGTCGAAATTTGGCCTTATCTCTATGTATAAAAACTCAGATAAAGATTTTCTCGGAGCGGCAATCACAGCCGGTTTAGGTGCGGGAATCGTCACTTCCTTTGCTGTCAATCAAGGACAAGACATCGGTACAGCTTTAGCAATTACCGCTTTAGCGGCTGTTTGCGGTGTTATCTGCCGTCATTTTGACCTAATGTGATGCAATCTTCCTCACACCTCCAATTCTGCCGAAAAATCCCGTTTTTTCTCGTATTGATAGGGACCGAGCAGAGCACCCCAAATTCCCTTACCAGTGCCGGGATCTAGGCCTTTATCGTAGGTTTTTAGGCTATGACTCGTCACCTCGAAACCTAAAGCCACCTGATAGGTTGTACCCTCATAGGTGAATTGACAGCGCTGTTCCGGTTGCGGTTGGGCGATAAACTGGTATTGATGATCAGCGAGAGTATGGACTTGAACCGCTAAAGTGCAAGTAGGCAGGAAAGTTAGGTCTTCTAAGCTAATTTTTCGCAAAATATCGGGATTTTTGCCCGCACCTTGCACGGATTTCAGGTCATTAAACATATAGTGCCTAACCTCTAACCCTCCCGATTCCGAGCGCGTTAATCGCCACAGTCGCGGTCGGTAGGGTTGGTCTAAATTGATGATACTGGCCTGTTCGGCAAAAAGAGCGATGCTGTCTTCTCGAAATAAAGGCAGCGGACGCAACCATAAACGCAGGTGAACGTACCACACCGGTTCTGCTTGCGCTTGCCGTTGATTTTCAAATTCACCCGCGAGATACCGACCAAAAGTGATTAATTCAGGGGTCATAGCTCAAAAAACTCTCCTTATTGCCTCAAAATTAATCCTAAAACCCATAGAAATCACTTTTTTGACAAAAATGACCTTCAAGCTACCAAAACCCGCTTAAACCCAGCTATTCCTCCTTTAGTGTACCAATATTCCCAGCGACCGCCAGTAGCACTAGACCAATCCTTGAGGTCAAATTTACCGCTGCCGGAGGGAGTTCCTGCGATGCGATAGACTTTCACCGCTTGACCGTTATTATTCCAGATTAAAGGCCGATCCGGCTCCATCTGTTCGGGTAGAGTCCCGTTAGTTTGCAGAAAATAGGCATCTTGTCCTTTATCGGTGCCGTTGCCATAGACTTTGGCCATACCATGCTCATCGATCGCCAGAAAAGCACCTTCTTCTAAACCGATAGCGTAGGCGGGCAGTTGATTGTGATTATCGTGTACATTGCGGGCTAAAAAACCAAAAAGGCGACCATATCTTGTTTCGGGATGATCTTGATTGAGTCGATCCAAATGGGTATCTGTCACCACTTTTTTGAGAAAAGGAACCCGAATAAAATCACTCCGATAGAAGTCTTTGGTGTTGAAGTGAAAGGGATTATTTAATATTTCTGAACTCAGTACTCCTTCGTGAGTAGGCGCATAGTAAAAATCCCCCAGAATAGCCATTCCTGCGCTGGTTCCCGCCACGGGAACTTTTTTGTCGTTGATTAGATAATTGATCGCTGTTTCCACCTTTGTGCTTTCCCACAAATCCTCGTACTGATTTTGATCACCACCGGCAAAAAAAAGGATATCGGCATTACGAATATATTCGATAACATCAGGATGATTCGCCCCTTCACGACTATCAATTGATAGTTCCGCTGCCGAGCCGATCAGGGAGGGATAATTGTCGCAAATCCAATCGGCTTGACCGCCAAGATCGCCAAAGCGCAACACTAAGTAATTGCCGCCTTTAGCTCGATTTAATAACCATTTTGTCGCCTGATCTTCTCCTAACTTACCTCCTTCCGCTCCCCCGATTAATAAAATACCAGATCGATGTTTTACAGACTGAAAATTGGCTTTTCCACAACGACAAGAATAATGGAAATCTCGATCATGATTGTTTGGCATAGTCTTATACCCTCTCCCCTTAGCTTACTCCTTCTATCCTAGCTTTAACTAGGACAAAATCAGAGTTTTATACCATAAAAGTTAACAACAAAACCTCTCTATGGCTGAAATCGGTACCAGCAAAACTCCCTAGTTTACATTTTGTTAAAAATCGTCCTATAATAATTCAAGGCTAGAAACTGGCAATTATTACTGTTAAAGTTGAGAATCGGCGGGCGATATGTTAAATAGACGTTCTTTTTTGCAAGGATTAGGTACAATCGCCTTAGCGGGGGGGTTAAATGGCTGCGCTTCCGGAAGCGGCGATCCGAGCATTTTTCTCCTGTCCGGTTCAATTCCGCCGCGATTGCTAACAGATTTTCAGAAAACTATTGCCGAAAAAAAAGTCAATTTTCAGTCGGAAAGGCAGCTGAAAGAGCTATTAGAATTGTTGGAAAAATGGTTAAAAAATCAGGGGCAACCAACCTCACAATTTTCGATTCCTATCCCTTTTAGGGAACAAAACCCAGCGATAGGTAATTTAGTCACCCTAGGGGATGCTTGGCTAGGAAAAGCGATTAGCAACGGTTTAATTCAACCCCTAGATACTTCTCAACTCTCTAATTGGTCAAAACTGCCCCCACGTTGGCAAGAAAATATGACTCGCAATGCCCAAGGACAACTGCAAACAGAGGGGAAAGTCTGGGGTGCGCCCTACCGTTGGGGAATGACAGTAATTGCCTATAATGAGGAAAAATTCGCTCAATTTGACTGGCGACCACAGGATTGGTCCGATCTATGGCGACCGGAATTAACCGGTAAAATTGCCCTAATTGATAATCGTCGGGAAGTCATCGGTTTAACCCTAAAAAAATTGGGTTATTCTTATAATTCCAGTGATTTAAAACAAGTGACGACACTAAAAGACCAGCTATTCGCCTTACAAAAACAGGTAAGATTTTATAGTTCTCAATATTATTTACAACCCCTGATACTCGGTGATGTCTGGCTGTCTGTGGGTTGGTCTAATGATATTTTACCAGTGAGCGATCGCTATAATAAAATTAAAGTTGTTGTCCCCAAATCCGGCACTTCTCTCTGGTCAGATGTCTGGGTAAAACCAGTTTTAACTACTCCTAATTCTCTTGTGGAGCAATGGATTGATTTTTGTTGGCAACCAGAATCCGCCAATAAAATTTCTTTATTTACCTCTGGATTATCACCCCTAGTTCTCACTGAAAATCCCGACCAAATTCCCTCAGATATTAAAAATAATCCTTTACTTGTCAATCCAGAAGCGATCAAAAAAAGCGATTTTTTAAACCCTTTATCGCCAGCAACCGAGCAAGAATACGAGCAATTGTGGCAAGCAATGCGACAGTTAGTATAGTCATACTAACTTCGTTGAGTACAGGCTACTTATGAGGACAGGCAACAGGCAACAGGCAACAGGAGGAATAAATAATCAGTCTTTAATAACTGGATTTGGTATCAGGAGACAATAGACAGAATTCTGCGAGAATATTGAGGTAAAAAATACATTTACCTAACTGATTCTAACTGATAACTGATAACTGATAACTGATAACTGCTCACTGCTCACTGATAACTGATAACTGATTAAGCGGTTTGACTTTGGGTTTCTTGGGCGAGAAAAGTAAGGATAGAAGCTTTCTCAATTAATCCCAAAACCGTGCCGTTTTCTTCTACCACTGTCACTTGAGATAAATTTTCTCCTTCCAAAATTTTTACCACATCTAGGAGGGAAGTATTAGACAAAACCAGTTTGAGACTTTCGCTAGTTTGTAATAACCGGCCGATATTTACCTGGGTCCATTGGGAAGTGGGAATCGTTTTTAGCTCCTCTACATTAATCACCCCTAATAGTTTACCTTCGCTATCGGTAACTAGGAATTTAGACCATTGTTGTTTACCGATAACATAATTATTAGCAAACTTGCGCAGGGTTAAATTAATCGGAACTACAGGACTATTAGGAGAGATAACATCTTTAGCACTGTAGCGACTTAGGAAATCTTGAACCTTAGCTGATTGAGCGGAAAAGCCAGCATTTTGTAGGAGGAAAATGCCAATTAATAGCGTCCAAAAACTGCCAAATTGAGTGATTCCTAGAATTGATAGCGCACCGATGACAATCGCTAACCAACCAAAAAATTGACCGAAACGACTAGCGAATAAAACCCCTTTATTAGGATTGCCCGTTACTTGCCAAACGATAGCTTTAAGGATATTACCACCATCTAAAGGTAAACCGGGGATCAGGTTAAATAAACCCAAAGCGAGGTTGATATAGGCAAGCAGAGAAAGAATCGCCGCCATGGGCGCATTTAAACTAATATTGAGACGAATAATTAGGAAAATACTGAAGAGCAGTAAACTAACTAAAGGGCCAGCAATTGCCACTAGAAAAGCTTCTAGAGGAGTCTTCGATTCTCTGCCGAGAGTTGCCAAACCACCGAATAAAAATAGGGTAATTGATTTAACTTCAATACCTTGGGCGATGGCAACAAAACTATGACCTAATTCATGGGCAACCACGGAAGCAAATAGGAGAATAGCGGCAAAAAATCCCAAGAGCCAGGGCATAATTCCCGTCAACTGGGGAAACTGACTTAAATCTCGCCCATAGGTTAAGGTAATTAACCCCAGAACAAAGAACCAAGAAGGATTAATATAAAAGGGAATTCCAAAGAGATTCCCGACTCTAATGTTGCCATTCATTTTGTATCTTCTCCAATTATGGGGGACTAACGCCAAGAAAATTAGGTTATCAACTGCGCCATTCACTTCTGTTAAAAATTGTAACAAAAATGAAAATCTCCCCAGCATTCCTTCAGGGAGTAAAAACCGTCATCACTGTTGTTCGGTTATTTTCGTAGGAGAATTAAATCAATGATTAATTATTTACGGGGACAAGCGATCGAGGTGATCAAAACCCCTAATAACCGACTGATCTTGATTTTAGACGTAAACCAGATCGGTTACGAAATCCAAATTCCCTCGCGATTAGCCCTAGACATCGGCAAAGATAACAATGATAGTCGTCAGATTTTTACTCACCTACTCCTTCGCGAGGAGCAGCCTTTATTGTACGGTTTCGGCACCGCTCCAGAGCGAGATTTGTTTCGTCAACTGCTTTCCGTCAATGGGGTTGGGGCGCAATTAGCCCTAGCTTTAATCGATACCTTGGGGATTGAGGAACTTGTGGTGGCGATAGTGACAGGAAATACCAAAATTTTGAGCAAAACCCCCGGAGTTGGCTTAAAAACAGCAGAAAGAATCGCTTTAGAGTTAAAAACTAAATTGGCAGCATGGCGACAGCTAAAAGAGGCGACAACGACAACCACGGCAATATTACCAGCAGCGGAAATCCTCGAAGATGTGCAGATGACCCTTTTAGCTTTAGGATACAGCCAAGAGGAGATCGATCGAGCTATGGCAGTCCTCAGTCAAGATGCTTTATTTAGTAAAAATACTCAGCCAGAAGACTGGATTAAAGGGGCAATTAATTGGCTAGGTTAAATCAGTCGTCAGGAGTCAGGAGATAGGAGTCGATAGATAGGGTGATGGGGTGATAGGGATTTAGGGGTTTAGGGAAATTTCAGCCAAATGCTTCACTTCCCCACTTCCCCACTCCGGTGCTCCCTTCTTAGGGCAAATGTTAAAAAGTATTACGAAAATAGTGAGAAGGTGAACCAGATGCCGCAAAATAGTTGCGTTAGGTCGCTCTAGCTAGGGAAGTCTTGAGACGCTGAGGCGGAAACGAGATAACTTAAGCGTAGTGACCACAACTGCTATAAAATGTCAGATTAAGTTTATTAATCTCACTTAGTTGGGAGGAATCCATCAATGAGTATCGTCACGAAATCGATCGTGAATGCTGATGCTGAAGCTCGTTACCTCAGCCCCGGCGAACTAGACAGAATTAAAGCCTTCGTTACCAGTGGTGCCGCTCGTTTACGCATCGCTGAAACCCTGACTGGCGCTCGCGAAACCATCGTTAAACAAGCTGGCGATCGCTTATTCCAAAAACGTCCTGACATCGTTTCCCCCGGTGGCAACGCTTACGGCGAAGAAATGACCGCCACCTGTCTGCGTGACATGGACTACTACCTACGTTTAATCACCTACGGAGTAGTTGCTGGTGATGTCACCCCGATTGAAGAAATCGGTTTAGTCGGTGTGCGTGAAATGTACAAATCTTTAGGAACCGACATCGGTGCCGTAGCTCAAAGCGTTCGCGAAATGAAAGAAGTTGCTACTGGTCTTATGTCTTCTGACGATGCTTCTGAAGCTTCTTCCTACTTCGATTACGTGATCGGCTCTATGTCGTAGAACAACTCCTTTGTGAATTGTTCTAGACACACCCCCCGTAAACCTCTTAAGATTAAGCAAAACCCAAGGAAGAACCACCATGCAAGACGCAATTACTTCTGTTATCAACTCTTCTGACGTTCAAGGCAAATACCTTGACTCTAATGCTCTCGGCAAACTGAAAAGCTATTTCGCCACCGGTGAACTGCGCGTGCGTGCCGCTAGTGTCATTAGTGCCAACGCTGCCGGCATCGTTAAGGAAGCTGTGGCTAAGTCCCTGTTATACTCTGACGTAACCCGTCCCGGTGGCAATATGTACACCACCCGTCGTTACGCCGCTTGTATCCGTGACCTCGACTACTATCTCCGTTATGCTACCTACGCTATGTTAGCTGGAGATCCTTCTATCCTCGATGAGCGCGTTCTCAACGGCCTGAAAGAAACCTACAACTCTTTAGGTGTACCCATCTCCTCCACCGTTCAAGCTATCCAAGCGATGAAAGAAGTCACCGCTAGTTTAGTTGGTGCTGATGCGGGTAAAGAAATGGGGATTTACTTCGACTACATTAGCTCTGGCTTAAGCTAGAAATAACGAACTCGGACAAAATAGGTTCGGGAAGCCGAGGATGAGTGCTAGGTCTTTAAAGGCTGAATCTGTCCAAGATAGGTTTTGACGAGCTAGTATTGATCCTTGACTCCCGACCTTTGTTATTTTAGGAAAAAGCCTTCGTTAGTTTGAGCGACAAGTTTTTCAGCGATTAGGAGAAATCAATCCATGCGGATGTTCAAAATCACCGCTTGTGTTCCTAGCCAAAGCCGCATTCGGACACAACGGGAATTACAAAATACCTATTTCACCAAACTCGTTCCCTACGATAATTGGTTTCGTGAGCAACAACGCATCATGAAAATGGGCGGCAAAATTGTCAAAGTGCAGTTAGCTACCGGCAAACCGGGAACTAATACAGGTTTACTGTAATTGGCTGCCACTGGAACTTAAAAAAAAGAGGTCTGGAAAGACCTCTTTTTGCTTTAGGGATTTTTTTCAAACTGCAAAGCGGCAGAGTTGAGACAATAGCGTTTTCCCGTTGGAGGTGGACCATCGTTAAAAACGTGACCGAGATGTGCATCACAGGCGGCACAAACAATCTCTGTCCGCACCATGAAAAAGCTAATATCTCGTTCGTACTTAATATTAGTCTCGTTAGCAGCAGTCCAGAAACTCGGCCAACCAGTACCCGAATCATACTTGCTGTCAGAAGTAAATAACTCCGTACCACAGCAGACACATTTGTAAATACCTTTTTCCTTATTATCGTGATATTTACCCGTAAACGCCCGTTCTGTTCCCTTTTTGCGAGTAACTTGGAACTGTTCGGGAGTTAGCTGGGCCTGCCATTCCGCCTCGGTTTTACGAACTTTTTCTACCATAGTCAGGACAACCGCCATTATGATTAAACTTCCCTTTTTAGTCTAACCTGAGTTCGAGATCTAGGGTTTTTTCATAAACATGAAGTATGACCTGATTTAGCATCGGCCCCTGACGACGTACTCCCCAAAAGGAAAACTTGGTCAGGAAACCCTATAGACTTAGCATAACCCCAGCTTATCAATGATATAAGTAACAATATCGTCAAACCCCTTTACAAACCGTTACAAACTCTCTAAGATAGAAACATCATCAATCAATCGTACCTCGATAACTTAATAGGAATCATAAACCAATGACCACCACTCTACAACAGCGCGAGAGCGCTTCCCTGTGGGAGCAGT
>NZ_JADBVE010000382.1:0-26531 GCF_020245285.1 Microcystis sp. M31BS1 | reverse complement strand
TCTAGAGCGAACTAATCAATTAAATCTCTTACCAGATAAGGATTTAGTCGATTTATGCCCCCATATCGAATCATACCAAGTAACGAAGAACCTTTTATTCTTTTTTCCACTTCAATCTAAGAATTGAGAAAAAAGCAAAATCCTCCATTATACCATAAAAAAATTATGCAAGAGGTCTAATACACATTGATTATTTCTTTTGCCCTATCTATAATTTTAATGCGCTTATTTTTGTATGTTGCAGTCGATCTGGCATTTTTCCCCGCAGCTTCACGTTATTTATTCCCCAGTAATCCATTGCTATCGGCACTGTCAATTCTAAACTTATATGTTACAACTAAACTTTTAAGGTCATTTCGATTTTAAGCTTGATATAGCTAAGGTTTATGGCTGTGAAACCAAGATAAACTTCAGTTTTTAATTTTTCAGTATCATTTTCTCTGGGTTGCCGAATTTTTGCCCTAAGCCGTTCGTAATCTAAACCCCGTTGTTGGGATGCTGAAGGCCCTGTCTAGCTTAGATAGCTTCGGAAATCTGGATAATGAACACCCCAATCATTATAGGTTATTGGGGACAAAGACAAGCCAATCAATTAAGGCAGCACTATTGAGCAATCAAAAATCTGTTGTCACAAATGTCAATAATCCTGTTATACTCTTGAGCAAAACGACTCCACCGCCATTGTTATGCTGGAAAATCAGGTCAGGGCAGATGCCGCCTCTAAGGAGCAGATACCTACTCTAGAATTATCGATCATCATGCCCTGTCTCAACGAGGCGGAAACCCTGGCCACCTGTATCGGCAAAGCACGAGATTATCTGGAACAACACAAAATTGCGGGAGAGGTGCTAATCGCCGATAATGGCAGTAGCGACGGTTCCCAAGAAATTGCCACTAATTCAGGGGCGCGGGTGGTTCCCATCCCGGAAAGGGGTTATGGTAGCGCCCTGCGGGGGGGTATCGCCGCCGCCAAAGGTCAATACATTATTATGGGGGATGCCGATGATAGCTATGACTTTACCAATCTCTCGCCTTTCCTAGAAAAATTGCGACAGGGTTATGATTTGGTGATGGGCAATCGTTTTCAGGGGGGAATTAAACCCGGGGCGATGCCGGTATTGCATAAGTATCTGGGCAATCCTGTCTTGACTTGGTTAGGACGGTTATTTTTTGGCAGCCCCTGTGGTGATTTTCACTGTGGATTGCGCGGGTTTAGTAAACAGGCGATCGAACAATTGAACCTACGCACCACTGGCATGGAATTCGCCAGCGAGATGGTGGTGAAAGCATCCCTCTACGGTCTGAAAATTACCGAAGTACCAACCACTTTATCCCCTGACGGTCGCAGTCGTCCCCCCCACCTAAAAACTTGGCGCGATGGCTGGCGACATCTCCGATTTCTGTTAATGTATAGTCCTCGCTGGTTGTTTCTCTACCCCGGACTGGCTTTAATGTTTCTGGGATTTGTGGCGACGATTTGGTTTATGACCCAACCGAGAGTTCACACCCTTCTCTATTCAGCCACAGCTTTGATTATTGGCTTTCAAATCGTCAGTTTTGCCATCTTCACAAAAGCTTTTGCTATCAGCGAGGGTTTATTACCGGAAGACCGAAAATTAAGACGATTTTTGCGTTATATTAATCTGGAGGTGGGATTGATCATTGGCGTAATTTTATTGGTACTAGGTATGGGGGGTTCACTGTATGCTTTATATACTTGGAATGCTCGACTTTATGGGGCTTTAGATCCAGCCGTGACCATGCGGATTGTCATTCCTTCCGTAACCGCTCTAGCGTTGGGAGTACAGGTGGTTTTTTCCAGTTTCTTTTTAAGTGTTTTGGGATTGAAACGAAGATAAAAATAATTGTAACTGATTGTTATCGGCTTTATTGCTTCTAAACTTATATGTTACCCTTCAACTTTCGTATACTCAAAAATACCAAGAAATAGACAATCATCCTAGTTCTTATGGTATCCGTATTAAACAGGGTAAGCTCATCTAATTTAGCAGTTAAGTAGGTAGGCACAATTATTTGTAGGATGGGTTAGCGGTAGCGTAACCCATGCGGGCGTTGGGTTTCATGCTTCAACCCAACCTACGTTCATTTTATATTTAATTCCACCCACCTACTTAATCATATTCAAGCCAAAAAAGCTGACTACGTTGTCGCCCTTAAAGCTAATCATCCGACTCTTTATACTCAGGTCAAAAACTGGTTTGAGCAAGCTCAAGCACATCAATTTGATGGTATTCAATTTAGTTATGATTACCATCTGGAAAAAGGTCATCATCGCCTCGAAAAACGTTGGTGTTGGGCTGTACCCTTAGAAGCTTTCGGCGGTCTTTATCAACAGGCTCAATGGCAAGGAATTCAAAGTATTATCATAGTTAAACGAGTTCGTCATCCTGGTCATAAAACCACTTGTGAAGTCCAATTTTATCTCAGTTCTCTCCCTGCTGATGCTCAAAAAATAGGTAATGCTATTCGTAAACATTGGAGCATTGAAAATCAGGCTCATTGGATTTTAGATGTTACTTTTAATGAGGATCAATGTCGGATTCGCTCAGGCCACAGCCCTCGTAATTTTGCATTCTTGAGACGAGTAGCACTTAACGCTCTTAACCAAGAATCCACTTACCGACGTAGTCTGGCACAAAAAAGTCAACGGGCGGCCATGGATAATAACTATATGATGGCTGTGCTGAAAGCCTTTTGTCAAGCCTAATTGAGATGCTCTTACCCTGGGTGATTCTGGCAAGAGCATTTGTTCGCTTGACTTGCTGTTCTTACTTATTATACTATAACAGTCCTTGGGCTATCAATTTTTCGAGATACCCAACTATGTAAACAAATATATTATGAATCAAGGCATTGACTATTTTAATCGTGGACATTGGTTAACAGGGATTCAAGAACGCTTAAGTGTAGAAGCTCGCCGTAAGATGTTTGATTTAGCTATGAACAAACTCGATTTACGGGCAGGAGAAAGTATTATTGATATTGGTTCTACTCCAGATGTGGAGAGGATAGACAGTAACTGTATGATTCCCTGGTTTCATGAAGCAGGGTTAACTGTCGCCCTCTCTTCCCCAGAAGACATTTCTTCCCTGAGCCAAGTGTTTCCTTTTGCCAAAATTTTAAGCCCCAATGGATTTCATCGCCCAATTCTTGCTAAGGAGTGTGAGTTTGATGTAGCCACCTCTAGCGCAGTTTTAGAACATTGTGGTTCGACTCATTTACAGGTTGAACATATTCGAGAGTGTGCCAGAGTTGCTAGTAAAATATTCTTAACTACACCCAATCGTTGGCATTGGCTAGAATTTCATACTAAACTTCCCCTAATCCATTGGTTACCTAAATCTTGGCATCGGTTTCTATTAAATATAGTCGGGTTATCCTTCTGGGCTAAGGAAGATAATTTAAACCTACTGGGTAGAGCCGAATTATTAAACTTAGCTAAACAAGCTTTAGGAGACAATTTCAGTATTAGAGTCGAAACCATCTGGGCGCTGGGAATGCCTTCCAATTTAGTATTATTAGCTAGACGTATTAATGACTAATACAGGGTAAGCGCATCTTAACAATCCTTGACAAAATGAACTTTATGTGAGTTGCTTACCCAGAGGTACATTCAGGCATATTTGAGGAGAATTTGCCATCTCAATTGTTAAGCAAAAATCGACCCAATGTTAAGATTTCGTAACTATTCTGATTGACTGGTATCACTTGAAATGCCCACACAGCAAGCAGATCACAAAAGTGGCTAATTATCAATAGCGTTTGAGATGCGCTCACCCTGGTATTAAATGTAAAATACTTGGATAAAACGTCAAGGTAGTTATGCAGACAAAGAACTCGTATTTTTTAGATTTAACTCCTCTAAGAGAATTGATGCTTTCCAGAACCTTCTGGTTCAGTCTCAGCATCGTATTCTCTATTTTGTACAGTATCTTATTCTTACAAATCGCTTTCGGTAGCGAGTACAGCATTCAGGATGACGCACGCCTTAGTATTGTTGACTTCCAGGAAAGAATAGGGCTGACTGGCTAAGGTAAAATTAGGGTTTCGGCTTATCCTGAACTCAGGTTAGTTATGACATGGCAATTCTACAAAACCGCCTAATTTGATAGCTTTTTACGATCTTCTGATCTGCCGCTTCTAGGCTGGTAATTGCGGTTTCTGCCGTCAAAATGTCAGGAATATCAGTTAAACTGGCAGTTTGATCAACCTGTTCATTTCTAGCAAATAAATTGCTCATATCTTGAGAATAATTAGAAGCGATCGATAATAAAGCTCCAGCAAAAATATAGAGAGGTAAAGGTAAAATAAACCCCTTGGCTCACTGATAAAATTCCACCAACAAAAATAACAAAACACAACCCACAATCCAGACTTTCATCGCACTTTTTCCCTATTTTTACGAGAAAAGGTGAGCAAAAAGCCCCCCCTGTATTTAACTAATTCCAGTGAGAATTTATTCAATCACGGGAGCGATTAACTCGCGTCTTTCCCCCGAAATAACTTTCACCTTACCTTCCTCATCGATATCGACCATGGCCGTATCCCCATCAGAAACCCGTCCGGAGAGAATTTCCTCAGCCAGAACATCTTCCAACAGACGCATAATCGCACGACGTAAGGGACAAGCAAGGTATTAAGTTTCCATCACTACTACCCAATCACTAGGAAAAGTAGAGTGCTGATCAAAGCTGTGATCAAGAGGAATCCCCAAATTTTCCAGAGCAATCCTTGCGCTTTGTTGGATTTAAGGGGCCAGAAATACACCCTACTGGCGAGATCCGACTTACTGTACTTTCTACCGGCGAGAGCGGACTTACTGTACTTTTCCTCAGTTAAGCAACTTTGGGATCGAGAAAGACCAATTAAACAACTAACACTGTCGATACGTTCAGCTAAACGAAACCTCAAAAAACTTTTTGGTTCTGCAAAGATGACCACACCACTATTTACACTAGGGTCAAAGACAAGAGAAGTAAATTGAACCAAAATGGAAAGAACAACCAAGCTGCTAATTAACCATCGTTTGAGCCGATTAACCGATAACATCTCTAAGATTAGCAAAGCTATTAAGGGGAGAAGTAGTAGCTGAACTGAGGTAACGTGATAACGAGCAGCCCAAGAACCATCTCCATGCCAGAAATCCAGTTTGCTGGTTAAGATAATATGAAAGACAAGTGCAAAAATTGAGGAAATAAAATATATTCGTATATAAGGTGTTAATTTGTTAAATAAAATAATCCCCAATACTAAACACGGTAAAAGAAAGGGGTCGTAAATAAATATACTTTTAGCTGGCGAGAAGAGAACGCCAAGAATACCAACGTAGGGAGGGTGTATGAGAGGATAATTAGGGGGGAATTCTGGCAACCCTGAAAAGATTGCTCCATTGTGGATTTGCTCCATGAGTAAGGATGTTCCCGTTGTCCAAAAATCCCCAAAGCGTAAGTAATTAAATAATCTACTCATAAAAAAGAAGGGAAATAAGCCGAAGTTCCAGAGTATGGCCGTCTTAAAGATTTGATTCAGCTTGAAATTTTTATAAATTAGACAGCTAATTAGAAAACCAAAAACTGTGAGAGCATAAATGATAGTTGTCGAGCGAATGATAATAGCCGCTCCGATTGCCAATCCACTCAAAAAAACATAGGGTACTTTGTTAGTTTTAATATAAGCCAAAGCACAAGCATAACCTAAAATCACACAAAGTAGGACTGGATTATTTTGTTGAAAAGTTTGTGCATAGTGGAGAACGGTAGTACCTAGCAACCAAATCAAGCTGGCAGATGCCGCAATTTTCTCCTGAAAATCAAATAGTCTAAGTAACCAATAACAAGAGAGAACAACTAATACATTTAGGGGTATAACTACAAGAAAACTAACCGCAAATTCTCGTAATAAGTAAGGCTTAATACTAGGAAAAACTTTAGAGAGTTGAGTGCCAATCCAATCTGCGGGCAACATTAATAAAGATTGTCCCATATCATAATGTTCATATCGTTTTCCATCTACTCCTAAAACACCAACATGGTCTAATCGAGAGGAAGGACGATAATTTGGGGGTAAAGAAACTTCTTCAGTTCCCGTCCACAGGGCATGGGCCATTCTTAGCCTAACATCGGTATCTGGAGGTACGTTGGCAGGATTGATTATTGTTATCCAGAGTAGGGCAATAAGAGCTAATTTTGTGACTGTTTTCATGATCATCTATTCTTAGAAGCTGTTTGAAAAGTTATAGAGCGTTGCTGATTTTAAGTATCAATTGTCCTCTCGGCAATTTTTAAAACCTAGCAGTAAGGTAACTTGTGGATAGGAGGCACAATTTAGTCTTCATGTCTTGATTCAGCGACACCGCTTTTTACTATCCTCCGCTGCTGCCGCTTCTAGGCTGGTAATTGCGGTTTCTGCCGTCAAAATGTCAGGAATATCACTTAAACTAGCAGTTTGATAAACCTGTTCATTTCTAGCAAATAAATTGCTCATATCTTGAGAATAATTAGAAGCGATCGATAATAAAGCTCCGGCAAAAATATAGATAGGTAAAGGCAAAATAAACCCCTTCGCCCACTGATAAAATTCTACCAACAAAAATAACAAAACACAACCCACAACCCAGACTTTCATCGCACTTTTTCCCTATTTTTACGAGAAAAGGTGAGCAAAAAGCCCACCCTTTATTTAACTAATTCCAGTGAGAAGTTATTCAATCACGGGAGCGATTAACTCACGTCTTTCCCCCGAAATTACTTTCACCTTACCTTCCTCATCGATATCGACCATGGCCGTATCCCCATCAGAAACCCGTCCGGAGAGAATTTCCTCAGCCAGAACATCTTCCAACAGACGCATAATCGCACGACGTAAGGGACGAGCGCCGTAGGCCGGATTATAACCCTCCTCGATCAAGCGTTCTTTAAACTTATCGGTGACAGACAAAGTAATATTTTGTTCTGTCAGACGTTTAAACACATCCTTGAGCAGGATTTCGGCGATTTCCTTGACTTCTTCCTTATTGAGTTGACGGAAGACAATAATCTCATCAAGACGGTTGAGGAATTCAGGGCGGAAATACTGTTTTAATTCCTCATTAACCAGCGATCGAATGCGATTATACTGGGCCTCGGCTTGATTATCGGCAAACTCGAAACCTAAACCACCGCCACCCTTCTCGATCACTTTAGAACCGATGTTCGAGGTCATGATCAACAGGGTATTTTTAAAGTCCACCGTGCGACCTTTGGCATCGGTCAAACGTCCATCTTCAAGGATTTGCAGAAGCATATTGAAGACATCGGGGTGAGCTTTTTCGATTTCGTCGAATAGCACCACCGTATAAGGACGACGACGCACCGCTTCCGTTAATTGTCCCCCTTCGTTGTAACCAACGTAACCCGGAGGCGAACCGATTAACTTAGAAACCGTGTGCCGTTCCATGTATTCCGACATATCGAGACGGATCATCGCATCTTCGGAACCAAAGAAATAAGCGGCCAGAGCTTTAGTTAACTCGGTTTTACCTACCCCCGTCGGACCGGAGAAGATAAAGGAAGCAATGGGACGGTTGGGATTTTTTAGACCGACGCGAGCGCGACGAATGGCGCGGGACACCGCTTTTACTGCGTCCTCTTGACCGATGAGACGCTGATGCAGGGTATCTTCCATGTGCAGCAGTTTCTCGGATTCGGTTTCGGTCAGTTTGTTGACGGGAACCCCAGTCCAAGAAGCGACGATGTGAGCGATTTCCTCGGCATCCACAAAGGGTTCATCGTTGCCATCTTCGCCTTTTTTGGTGGAAGCGAGATTCCGGATCTGGGTTTTGATTTCCATTTCCCGATCGCGCAATTCCCCGGCTTTCTCGAAGTCTTGACCGCGCACCGCATCATCTTTTTGTTTGAGAATTTGCCGCAGTTCTTTATCTAATTCCTTGGCTGCTGGGGGCAATTGGGAATTAATCAAGCGCACTCTCGAACCAGCTTCATCGATTAAATCGATCGCTTTGTCCGGTAAGAAGCGATCGCTAATGTAGCGATCGGACAATTTCGCCGCCGCTTCTAGTGCTTCGTCTAAGATTTTTAATTTGTGGTGCTGTTCGTAGCGTTCCCGGAGACCGTAGAGAATTTCGATCGTTTCTTCTACGGAGGGTTCACCGACCATAACCGGTTGAAAACGTCTTTCTAGAGCCGCATCCCGTTCGATATGTTTGCGATACTCATCCAAGGTCGTCGCCCCGATACATTGCAGTTCTCCCCGGGCCAAAGCCGGTTTGAGAATATTGGCCGCATCGATCGCCCCTTCGGCAGCCCCAGCACCGATGAGAGTGTGAACCTCATCGATCACAAGGATGACGTTACCCGCTTGGCGAATTTCGTCCATGATTTTTTTGAGGCGTTCCTCAAATTCGCCGCGATACTTGGTTCCCGCCACTAACAAGCCGATATCGAGGGTGACAACCCGTTTTTCTTCGAGAATGTCGGGAATATCCTTGTTAGCGATGCGTTGGGCCAATCCTTCTGCGATCGCTGTTTTACCGACCCCCGGTTCACCGATTAGGACGGGGTTATTTTTGGTACGACGACCGAGAATTTGGATGACGCGCTCGATTTCCTTTTGTCGGCCGACCACGGGATCAAGTTTACCCTCGCCGGCCATTTGGGTGAGATTGGAACCGAATTCGTCAAGAGTGGGGGTTTTAGTGCGACCTTGGGAAGATGAACCGGCGGCCACTTCGGCGGTTTCCCCTAACATTCTGATCACTTGGGTGCGAACTTTTGAGAGATCCACCCCGAGATTTTCCAGAACCCTAGCGGCCACACCTTCCCCTTCGCGAATTAGTCCTAAAAGGAGGTGTTCTGTGCCAATATAGTTATGGCCCAGTTGACGGGCTTCTTCGAGGGAGAGTTCTAAAACTCGTTTGGCTCTGGGGGTGAAGGGAATTTCCACGGCTACGAATCCGGAACCGCGACCGATGATTTTCTCCACCTCCACGCGCGCATCTTTGAGATTGACACCCATGGACTTGAGGACTTTGGCGGCAACTCCCGTTCCCTCTCCAATTAGTCCTAGTAAAATCTGCTCTGTTCCCACGAAGTTATGGCCAAGGCGGCGGGCTTCTTCTTGGGCGAGCATGATTACTTTAATGGCTTTTTCCGTAAATCTTTCAAACATAGCCTATCCATCACCTACACAAGCGACCCTAGATATGCTGATTTTAGCACGGCTTTTTAGTTTAGCTGTCTCTCAGTGATCAGTTATTGGGGAGCGGCTATTAGTTATAGTGGTTATAGGGCTGAAGATTTTTTCTGGGGTCAATCGGTCTCAGCTGACTTGCGGAGATGCCCGGAATCTCCCGGATTATGGTTTTGGTCCCCTGGAAACCTGCCGATAAGTTGTTCACCGTTGCATAATCCCCTAGGGTCGTGGTCATCCCCATCTCTCGATCGCTTGACTATTGATCGCCCATTTTCAGACCAAAACTCGAAGTATAAGCAGATTAAATATTACTACCTATTGACAAATTAGTATATATGTTGTAGAAGAACGGGTGATATACAGAAAGTTGACCCATATCGTTACTCTGGACAGTGTTATGCAGAAAGTTGACCTATAATATGTAGTTAGGTCGCTTAGTATTTGAGTCATCACTATGTATGCCTAAACTAACGCTTCAAGTCCGAACCCATGACAACTTGTTAGAACTACTCGCTCAATCTGAATCGGGAGCTTGTCTGTATGGATATCGCGGCTACACTAAATGAAATTACAACTTTAAGTGTTGAGGATAGAATCCTTCTGGTTCAAGCGATTTGGGACAGTATTGCAGTGGAACAGGTGTATCCTGATTTAACCGAGGCGCAAAAACACGAACTCGATCAGCGGATTGAGGGTCATAATAATGATCCCGATAACGTCCTCACCTGGGAAGAGATGAAAGCATCAGTCAGAAAGCAAGCATGAAGTATGTACTGGTATTTCGTCCAGAAGTCCGTGACGACCTCAGCGATGCCTATGATTGGTATGAGAGTCAACAAGCTGGTTTGGGTGATGAATTTATTGATTGTGTAGATGACTTACTCAATCAGATCGGCATGATGCCAGAGTCTTATGCAATCGTTTATCTGGACATTCGACGAGCAGTCATCAGACGATTCCCATATGCTGTCTACTATCGAGTGATTTCAAGTCGGGTCGTTGTGACCGCAATTTTTCATGGTCGGCGTGATCCAAAGTCATGGCGATCGCGAACCTAACAACCCCAATGCACCGGCCCCTTGAGGTTATTGGTTAGTGCGATGCCGAAGGCACTGCGTAGCAGGGCGCATCGCTTCGTGGGTTGGGTTGAGCGAAACAATACTGGGGCAAAAATAGCTCAATTCGCTTGAAAAAGCGCAACCCAACCACCCCAAAGGTTACTCTTTGTTGGGTTTCCTTGGGTTAACCCAACCTAAAATAATTGCTGCTCTATCGATCGCCCATTTTCAGACCAAAACTCGAAGTATAAGCAGATTAAATATTACTACCTATTGACAAATTAGTATATATGTTGTAAGACGGGGTAATATACAGAAAGTTGACCCAGATCGTTACTCTGGAGACTGTTATGCAGAAAGTTTTCGTATAATATGTAGTTAGGCACAATAAAATAAGCTATTTAAATATGTTCGTTAAATAAGTACATGAATATTAATATATCCATCATCGACCAACGCTTGGTATCAGTTAGCAACGACATTCGTCAAAAAGCTTCTGAAGAACTACGAATCACAGATGAAGGCCGGCTTAAGTCTTTGGCTTTTGTATATCTGTGCGTTAAAACCATTTTAGATTTAGATGGAGATGATGTTTTTGATTGCTTAACAGAAGGAGGTGGTGACTTTGGAGTAGATGCTATACATATCTCAGAAGAATATGACGGTGAATTTACAGTTAGTTTATTTCAGGCAAAATATAAGAACAACCTAGAAGGAAACTCTAACTTTCCTGAAGAAGGTATAAAAAGTTTAATAAACGCAATTAATTACTTATTTAATCCAGCAGCCAAACTAGAACATATTAATCAACGACTGCTTGTGAAAGTGGAAGAAGCTCGTAGCCTAATCCGGGATGGCTATATTCCCCAAGTTCGGATAATAGCTTGCAACAATGGGCTGAAATGGAATTTATCTGCTCAAGAGGCTATTGATCGTGCTGAGTTTGGAGATCAGGTGACATGGGAATATGTTAATCACGAGCGTTTAGTCAAAATTCTTCAAGCTTCTAAACCCGTAAAAGATACTTTGCAGCTAAGTGGCAAAGCTATTGTGGAAGATATGGAGTTTAGCCGAGTACTGTTGGGTAGAATTTCGGTGACAGAAATTGCCACACTTATAGAGCGACATGGAGAACGTTTATTAGAGCGCAATATTCGTCGCTACTTGGGTTTACAAGGAAATCGCGTAAATGAGGGTATCCGTCATACTTTAACTAGCGATGAAAAAAACAATTTTTACTTTTATAATAACGGGGTCACGTTGATTTGTGATAGTTTCTCATACAACGCATTGCAAGATGGCGATTACAAAGTGCGTGTTGAGAATTTACAAATCATTAACGGTGGTCAAACGTGTATGACCATATTTAAAACCTTGCGAGAACCAGATTTAATTCATCAAAATGCCCAAGCTTTTGTTCTTTTAAGACTCTATCAATTGCCTCGTGAAAATGAAGGTTTAGTTCAAAGAATTACCTACGCAACCAATAGCCAAAATCCAGTAGATCTCAAAGATTTACGTGCTAATGATGAGCGCCAGAAAATATTGGAAAAGGATATTGAGCAATTAGGATTTAACTACAGGACTAAACGTTCCAATACTCCTACTCGCTCTGCTGATATTACTTCAGGAGTAGCTGCTGAGGCAGTATTATCCGTTTGGCGAAGAAAACCTCATCAAGCAAAGTTTTTCTCTCGTGAACATTTTGGGAAACTGTATGATACAATCTTTACTGACCAATTAAATGGAGCGCAAATCGTAATAGCTGTCCAGCTTTACAGAATTGCAGAAAACCGCCGCAAAAGACCTGAGTCTACTGACCCAGATTTTGTCCGCTATGCTTCCTGCTTTATTGCAATGCAGATGGGACAAAAACTTTTGGCTGATATGAAAGTTCAGATGAAAGACATTAGTCATCAAAATTTTCAATCAGCCCAAATGCTTATTGATCAAAATGGGGAGAGTTACTTTAATGCTTCATTACAGGATATTAAACAGGCACTTCAGGATCTTTATGGAGAACAAGAGATTTCCTTGCAGCAGCTATCTGCAACATTTCGACGTGGTGATTTAATAAGTAGACTTCAATGAATCAAATCGGTTCAATAATTCGACTTCTTTTCTTGCAAACTCGCTTAACCTAACTTCACCGTTAGCTGAAATATTGGTGAATTTTCAAAGTTGCCTGTTGCTGTGTAACTTCACAGATTAATATAGTGCGATGCCAAAGGCACTGCGTAGCAGAGCGCAATCTTGTAGGGTGCGTTCCCTAAGGCAACTTCTACCGCTCCACCAATAGATTTTTGAGGAACGCACCATGCTCATTGATTGAAGCTGTAAGTGCGATGCCGCTCTTGTGGGCTAAGTTGGCGAATGTTAGCGAAGATTGCCAATGTTTAGGTTAAAATAGAGGGGCAAAAGTGGCAACGGGGTCAGGACAATGACAGTTAATCAACTCCGCTACAGCAAAGAAGAATTCGCTCGACGTGGTAATGAGATTTATCAATCTCAGGTGCGCCCCCAAGTCGAGGAAGGCAATCATGGGAAGATTGTAGCCATAGATATTGAAACAGGTGCTTTTGAGCTTGCCAATGACACAATAACTGCTTCTAATCGATTGCTTGAACGAAACCCTGATGCTCAAATCTGGCGTGTCCGAATTGGGTATAAAGGCGTTCACCGCTTTGGTGTAGGTCGTCTGCTTTAACTTTATGATGAACGGAATTGTTGATCAAAACTGCGAGGCAACGCTTCGGTTAGTCGTAAGCAATGAGAGTAAACAGAGGCAGGTAATTGATGCTGTTATTGATACAGGGTTCACAGGCTTTTTGACCTTACCTCTGACAGTAATCAGTTATCATTAAGAAAACGCCGGATCGTTAACCTAACAGAATTAACCCCACAATCCCACCCGAAAAGCTTGAAAAACAGGGAACCGGTTATGCCAACCACCTACAATTGCGATTTAATTCTCTGGGCCCGGGATACGGCTCAACTTTTGCGGGAACAACGCTGGGATGCCATTGACTGGGAGCATTTAATCGAGGAAATCGAGGATTTGGGGAAAAGTGAACGCAGTGCGATTGGTTCTCAAATGGAGCGAATTTTGCTTCATCTGCTCAAGTGGCAATATCAACCCCAACGGCACTCCGATAGTTGGCTGGATTCCATCAATGATGGGCGATCGCAAATTCGTCGCAAATTAGAGGATAGTCCCAGTCTACGCGGTTATCCCGCGCAAATTTTGGATAAGGAATATACCAGAGCGCGTCGAGAAGCCGCCAGACAAACGGGTTTAATCCTTAGCATTTTTCCAGAGTTTTGTCCCTATACTATCGCGCAGGTGATCGAAGATTGGTGGCCCCAGTGATAGCCTTGATTAAAGGTTAAATAATCCTAAATCCGGTTATTAAAGACTGATTATTTATTCTCCCTTTTTGCATGAGTGCATGAGCAGAAAACGGGTTTCTCGGAGAAACCCGTTTTCTGTGCGTTGCTCAACCGATTTAGTATTATGTGACAGTTGAGGGTGCGGAATGTGGGATTGATCGCCCATTTTCAGACCAAAACTCGAAGTATAAGCAGATTAAATATTACTACCTATTGACAAATTAAGTATTTTATGTTACAGAACGGGGTGATATACAGAAAGTTGACCTATATCGTTGCTCTGGAAATTGTTATGCAGAAAGTTGACCCATATCGTTGCTCTGGAGAGTGTTATGCAGAAAGTTGACCCATATTGTTGCTCTGGAGAGTGTTGTGCGGAAAGTTGACCTATAATATGTAGTTAGGATAGAATACCAGAATGAACAATATTCCAGATAAATATATTGATTTGATGGCTATAGTCAGGAAAAGACTAGATGTGATTGATAAGATAAAATCCTTAGGAAAGGATGATTTTTATTTATCAGAAACTGTTGCATTCCATGGTCGAAAGATAATTGAAGCTATTGCCTTTTCATGCTTGTTAGCTGTTGATAATAGTCTTAAATCAGTTCCTAAAGATGCAAAAGGTCAGTATAATGCAGAAAAAATTTTCAAAACCTTAAAAAAGCAAGGAATTAATGCCTTACAAAATCCTTCGAGCATTAGGCAGGCTAATCAAGAAGAAAAAATTCAGCATAATGTAAATGTAGTGATAGAAGGTATTCCAGCGAAATGCCTAACATATGATGAACTCATCAGTATTTATCAAAATTTGCACAATTGGTTGCACGAGTTAAATCCTTATACTAAAAAGGGTCATATTGAATTTAACAATACAAACCAAGAACAACTGTGGGATGATATATCGAGACTTGAAGGTATGATAGAGCATCATGCTATGCTCGTAGAAGGTATTGGTTTTTACTGTACTTTACGCGATAAAGTTACTGGTGATACTAAAATGATACCTATATCAAAAATAAGTGATATTTAGTGCGATGCCAAAGGCACTGCGTAGCAGAGCGCAATCTTGTAGGGTGCGTTCCCCAAATGCAACTTCTACCGCTCCACCAATAGATTTTTGGGGAACGCACCATGCACATTGATTGAAACTGTGAGTCTAAATGCGATGCCGCTCTTGTGGGCTTAGTTGAGAAATGTTAGCGAAGATTGCCAATGTTTAGGTTAAAATAGAAGGGCAAAAGTTGCAACGGGGTCAGGACAATGACAGTTAATCAACTCCGCTACAGCAAAGAAGAATTCGCCCGACGTGGTAATGAGATTTATCAATCTCAGGTGCGCCCCCAAGTCGAGGAAGGCAATCATGGGAAGATTGTAGCCATAGATATCGAAACAGGTGATTTTGAAGTAGCAAAAGACAGCCTCACAGCTTCCGATCAACTTTTAGCCCGATTGACCTATGCTCAAATTTGGTTCGTAAGAATCGGACATCGAGCAGTTCATCGAGTCGGTTTGATTGGGGCAAATTTATTTCAATGATTAATCAACTCTACGCTTGTTTTTGCACAATCTTCTCACTCAATTCTAGGAAGGTGGGACAATATTGGATTAATTACTAATAACCTAATATCTTATAGAGTTTTTCAAAAAGCTTGAGTTGGGTCAATGATCAGGAAACCTAACTATTTTCTAACCAAACGATTAGGAAACAGTTATGTTATGATTTTCAGAGTAAGCCTGAGATGATAAGACACCATGAAAAATCGCATCTTTACTGTTATTTTGTACAAAGAAGATAATATGTACATTGCTGAATGTCCAGAAGTTGGTACAGTAGATCAAGGAGAAACAATTGAGCAGGCGATTGCTGGATTGAAAGAAGCCACACGGCTTTACCTAGAGGAATTTACCTTACCAGAAACATCCCCTAGATTTGTGACCAGTATTGAGGTTAGTTATGCCTAAGCTGCCACGAATCTCTAGTGGGGAGGCAATTAGATGTCTTGAACGCTTAGGCTTCGAGCAAGTTCGTCAAACAGGTAGCCATGTTGTGATGAAGAAAGAAACCGAAGAGGGCAAAATTGGCTATGTTGTCCCTTTACATCAGGAATTGAAGGTTGGTACATTAAGTGGAATTCTGAAACAAGCCCAAGTTACAGTTGAAGAGTTCATTGAACATCTGTAAAGTCTGACAAATCACTGCACTCGAAGTGATAGCAAAAGTATTTAGTCCCCCCAGAGAACCCCCTTGAGCCACATAGCACACTTTTCTTTTTTTGTCAAATTTTATGTTAAGAAATATGTAACTAATGGATAGGGGGACTGTCAAAGATTAACCGTCTTCGTATTCGGGGATTCTTTCCTTTTTCTTCTCGGTGATATTGATGCGGGGGGGATTGTAATCTGGTTCCACGTCATCATCCCACATATCATCCTCGGCCTTATCTTCGTAATCGTCGTACTGAGGACGAGAAAAGCTTTCTGTGCGTTCTAACCGCGCTTCTCCCCAGTTATCTTCTTCTTCCTCGTATTCTTGCTCATAATAAAGAGCTTCGGCCCGTTTTTGCGGTGGGGGAGTGGCGCGCAGGGGTTCTTTTTCCCATTCGTCTTCACTCCAGCGTTCTTCAACGGGTTTAGCGGCCTCAACGGGAGTGCGGAGGGGAATACCCGTACCTAACTGATTTTCCGGACGAGCAGCGGGAGTATAATAAGCTTCTTCCTCTTCTCTTTCCCAGGGGGGACGACCAATACCCAAACGTTCCAAAACCCCCACACTAACCTGCGTGAGACGTTCTTCGGCCCCTTCAAAGACAATTAAGCGATTCGGACCGCTGCTAACCACTTCTTCAATGGCAATTTCGTAGGTACTGATCAATTGTTCGGGGATAAGAGGCAATCCCAGGGAAGCGATGACAATGGAATGTAATTGACCACTAAGGGGATCAAATTGATAATCGCGGACTTTGCCTAAAGGTTCGCCGGTTTCCGTGATCACTTCACTACCGATTAAGGGAGTATAAGCATCGATATCGACGGATTCCAAGACGTTATCATCTTCAACGAGAACCACGTCTCCTGTCTGACTGATGCTCGATAAATACATATATTGAGGCATTCCCGACAAGGAGAGGATATTATCGCGGAGTCCCAGGGCAACCACTTCTCGTTGATCGATATCTACTAGGATATCTTTAACAACGCCGAGTTTTTTGCCTGTATTGCGAGTGATAACCTGTGTATTTAAAAATTCTGAACGTAAGCGACTATTCTCTGTGATCATTTTTTCCTATGGGTAGGCGTTAGGTCGTGGGAATACGAATTAGTGTAGGCTTAATATATAGGGCGAGATCGAGGGTTAATTTACCGATATTGGCTTAGATCTTAAAGTTCCCTGAGATTAACACTTTTTTTGGCCTTGTTTGGGCGATAGTTTGGGGTGATAGATAAGGTTAAACCTATTTTAGCTAATTCTTTACATTTTTTTAGTAACAACAAAGCAGGAGCTAGAGAGAAACTCCCTTGGCTCCTGCTGTCTAGATTCTGATTACATAGTTAAAGACTGCACCTCAGTTTCGATCAGTTTAGCCAAGTCTTGCAGAAAGGAGGCAGCATCGGCCCCGTAGATGACTCGGTGGTCACTGGTGAGATTAACCGTCATCTGTTTTTGCACTCCGAATAAACCATCTTTATTGACGACGATTTGGGGACGGGAAGCACCCACGGCCAGGATTGCACCTTGGTTGGGGGGTAAGATAGCGGTAAAGCGATCGACTCCGAACATTCCCAGATTAGAAATGGTAAAAGTACCACTATTATATTCTTCTGGTTGCAGTTGTTTAGTGCGGGCGCGATCAACTAAATCTTTCCAACTGCGGGAGAGGGAATAGATATCCATCTGGTCAGCAGAGCGCAAAACCGGCGTAATTAAGCCACCACCAGGCATAGCCACAGCTACGGCCACGTTAATCGCCCCGTGGTATTGGATTCCTGCGTCGCTATAGCTGGCATTAACTATAGGATGTTTAGCGAGGGTGTTGGCTACCGCTTTTGCTAACAGGGCCGTCATGGTGACACCCTTAGATTTTAGCTGTTGATAGAGTTGATCCAGTGGGTCAGTGGTGATAGTGTAGCCCACTTGGAAGGTGGGAACCTGTAGGCTAACCGACATATTCTGAGCGACGGCTTTTTGCACAGTGGTGAGGGGAACAGTCCGACCGACCGGGGCGCTGGTTGGAATCGGGGCTTTAGGAGCCGCTACAGGCACGCTGACGGGTTGCGGCGGAGTAATGACGGGAGCGGGGGCGGTGCTGACTTTTCCTGTCGCTTTTTCTACGTCTTCGGCGGTAATTCGTCCGTGGGGACCGCTACCCACTAGGGTTTTCAGATCTACCTTTAATTCTTTAGCCAGTTTTTTGGCCCTGGGAGAAGCGACTAAACGGCCATTATCTTTAACGGCGGCGACGGGGATCGAAACGGGAGGCGGAGCGATTTCTGGGGTCTCTACGGGCTTGCTAGGGGCAGCTGTGGCGGTTTTTCCCTGAGCTTTGGCCAGTTCAATTTCCGCTTCAGTTTCGGCAATATAGGCGATCGCTTCCCCCACGGGTGCTTCCTGGCCGGCTTCGACTAAAATTACAGCGAGATAGCCATCATAAAACGATTCCACGTCCATGTCGGCTTTGTCGGATTCGACCACTAACACCGTTTCCCCTTTGCTGACTTTTTCCCCGGGGGACTTCACCCAAGAAACTATTTTTCCTTCGGTCATGGTGGAACTGAGCGCGGGCATGAAGATATCTCGAATCATGGTGGAGTGCTTCTATCTCTAATGTTTTGAGCCATAGGGCATTTTACCACAGTTGATGGGGTTGGGGCTTTTCAGTTATCAGTTATCAGTTATCAGTTATCAGTTATCAGTGAGCAGTAATCAGTAATCAGTAATCAGTAATCAGTAATCAGTAATCAGTGAGCAGTAATCAGTGAACTGATAAGCTGTTGACTATAGCGTTTCCTAAGCTAGTGAGGTACACCTATTTTTCTTCCCTTTTGCCTTTTCCCTCTTGCATGAGTGCCTAAAACCCATAACTTTTGTACCTCAGCAGACTGAAAAACGCTATATCTAAATTGCTCGTTAAGATTGCAGGGGAGCGCCGGAGCTGCGGAGCAGGGAGAAGCAGTTTGAGCATTTGTACTAAAATTTCCAAGACGCGGTTTAAATTCAGTACAGCTTAACTCACATCTGATAACTGAAAACTCACATCTGGTAACTGATAACTGGTGACAAAGGGAAAAAGAGAAGGGAAAACGGACCCTTCTCCGTCGTATCTAGACAAAAATTGTTCTAGTTGCCAATATGGACCGGTTGTGCTTGCAGAGATTCGACTAAACCGCGCACAGCTGCCACCATAGCCACTTCATTATCCAATTGATTGATCGCCGAACCAACACCGATACCGGCCGCTCCAGCAGCGATCGCCATAGGAGCGGTGACAATGGATAAACCGGAAGCGCAGAGGACGGGAACCTTCACCGCATGGGAAATAGCGTGGGCTGCCGCTAAAGTCGGGGCGGCTTTTTCAATCAGTCCCAAAATACCGGCGTGACGGGGTTGACTGCTAGTGCCGCCTTCGGTTTGAATAATGTCAGCACCCTGACTAACTAAAGCTTCCGCTAGTCTCACCTGTTCATCGAGGGGCAGCAGATGGGGAACTGTCACAGACAGGGTAATTTCGGGCAGTAAGTCGCGAGTTTGACGGGTTAGGGCTAAAACTTCCGCCGCCTCAAAAATGCGTCCTTGGGCATAAAAACTATCGAAATTACCGATCTCAATTAAATCGGCTCCCGCGTCCACTGCCATCACCAACAATTCTGGCTCGACGGCCGATACACACACGGGTAAATTTGTCAAGGCTTTTACCGTCCGAATTAGGTCAGCATTAGCGGCAATATCGACAAAAGTTGCTCCTCCGGCTGTAGCGGCTTTAACTACTGAGAGAACCTGCGAGCGATCGAAATTATTTAACCCACTAATCACTTTCAGGGCATGACGACGGGCGAAGGCTTGCTGTAAGGTAAAATTGATCATTAATCTACACCTATCTGGAATTCTCAAAAAACATTTTCCCACCTTCTCGCCGATCAGAGGGTGGGATTTGAGAATTCTTAGGGAAATTTTCTTTAATTTAGGTGTTGATTCTCTTGGTTTTTGCGCTTGAGGTTTTGCAGTTGTTGCAGCAGTACCTCGATTTCCGCTTCTAGATGCAGGTATTTCACCTGTTGGTCAGCTTGGTAGGTGGTGCGAATCTGTTTCATGGCGGAGGATTCCTTAGTTAGTACAGTTGTCATAGCGGTATCTATAGAGTGCTGATTATGTTTAATTGTTTCAATTTGTATATAGTACCTTAACAATGTCTTAAAGAAAACCTTTTTATGGTAGTTTCTCAACTGGCACAGGATCAAAGAGGGGAAAAATTCTTGCAACCAAGGGGATCGGAGTGCGATATACTCAGTCGCGAACGATATTGGCAAGCATGACCATGGTAGCGGTAGCAATTTTAGCAGCGGGTAAGGGAACCCGAATGAAGTCCAGCCTTCCGAAAGTTTTACATCCCCTCGGCAGTCGCTCGCTAGTGGAACGGGTGCTTAATGTCAGCGAATCCTTACATCCCCGGCGAAAACTGGTGATTATCGGTTATCAAGGGGAACAGGTGCGAAATAATCTACAGCATCTTGAGGATATCGAATTTGTTGAACAAAAGGAACAGTTAGGCACTGGCCATGCTATTCAGCAGTTAATCCCCCATTTAGAGGACTTTCAGGGGGATTTGTTGGTCTTAAATGGCGATGTTCCCCTGTTGCGTCCCGAAACCTTGCAAAATCTTCTCCAGATTCATAAAAACCATGGTAACGCTGCCACCCTCTTAACTGCTAACCTCCCTAACCCGAAAGGTTACGGTCGAGTTTTTTGTGATGGCAATAATCTCGTTAAGCAGATTGTCGAGGAAAGAGACTGTACCGATGCCCAACGACAAAACCACCGGATTAATGGAGGTATATACTGCTTTAATTGGTCAAGATTAGCGGCGATACTGCCTAATTTAACGCCCAATAACGATCAAGGTGAGTATTATCTCACGGATGTGGTCAATTTTCTCGATCCCGTCATGGCTGTGGATGTGGAGGACTGTTTAGAAATTAGCGGCATTAACGATCGCAAACAATTGGCCGCCGCCTATGATATCCTGCAAACTAGAGTCAAAGATGATTGGATGGCCGCTGGAGTCACCATAATTGACCCCGATAGTGTCACCATTGAGGATACTGTCACCCTCAGTGCCGATGTGATTATCGAACCCCAAACCCATCTGCGCGGTGAGACGATAATCGCTTCTGGTTGTCGTATAGGTCCGGGGAGTTTAATCGAAAATAGTCGGATAGGCAGCGATGTAACGGTCTTATTTTCGGTGATTTCTGATAGTCAGGTGGATTCTGGTTGTCGCATCGGTCCCTACGCTCATTTGCGCGGAGAAGCGAAAATTGGGGCTAATTGTCGAGTCGGTAATTTTGTTGAAATTAAAAAAAGTGACATCGGCAATAAAACCAATATTGCCCATTTATCCTATCTGGGAGATGCCACTTTAGGGGAAAAAGTTAACGTTGGTGCGGGAACAATTACTGCTAATTACGATGGTGTGAAAAAACACCAAACTATGATCGGCAGTGGCACAAAAACCGGGGCAAATAGTGTTTTAGTGGCTCCTCTAGAATTAGGAAAAAATGTCACCGTGGCCGCTGGTTCAACTATCACTAGAAATGTCCCCGATAATGCCTTAGTTATTGCTCGCGAAAGTCAGCGTGTGATCGAAAATTGGGCAGATCAGTTTCAGTCGGTTAATTCTGGGATTTAAGGTAAGAAAACCGTTGCTAAATTCCGAGATTAGAGTCAACATAAACGGGGAGGAAAGAAAGAGGGGTTGAGTACCATTCAACCCTTATTTATACAAGCGAACTAGATAGTGATTAAGGAGTATGTTTGCTGATTTAACGGCTGCGACGACCGGCTTTACCGACTACGCGAATATTTTCAGGAGATTCGGTAAGTTTCACAATATCTCCCTGAACGGCGATGATATCTTGCAGTCCTCTTTCCTCCATTTCTGAAAGAATATCGATTCTCTCATTTTTAATCTCGAGAAACTCGATAAATCCCGCTAAAGAATCTGCTGAACGAAAATACTCCTCCAATCGCCGCCATAATTTTGGCCAAATTGGAGCGATTGTTTTCAAGTCATCCTTATTTTTAACAGTAACTCCCGTTAAAGTTTTATCACTAGGCCAATAACCTTTTTTATCTTTCTTAGCCACGGCTAAAGCTTTGTTGAATTCTTGTCGCAATTGGGTAAAAAGCGTATTGTAATATAAAGGGTAGGCATAACCCTCTAGTACCTGCCGATAGTTGACGGAATTTTTCAGTAGTTTAGCATCTAAAAATACTTCATCCCCATCTTCTCGCTCGGTATTTCCTGCGAAAACAAAACAAATCGGACGACCAGAACCGTCATCCACCATGCGCGCTAGAATATAGCCCTTGGGGGTGGGATTATTATTTTGATCGTAACCGATTAAATCGAGCATATTCTCTTTAGCTTGAGTCGATAAAGGTTTAATTGCTCCTTTTTCGATTGCGTCGATACCCTCGAAACGTAACTGCACAGTGCCGTTATCAGGAGAAATATTCGGTCTTCGACCTTCTAATTCAAATAATAGGCGACGATTGTTTGCCAAAAAACGTACCGAATCCCCATCGGGTTGACCGAATTGTGGGGTAAATTTACCTTTGATGAGAATAAACGCCATAAAACCTCTAAGTAGTTGGACAAAAGTAAAGTTAACTGTGGGGTAAAGCGTCGGCTCTTCTCGACTTTGTGTGATAATTTTTGCTTATGGAATCGTGAAATGCTTATCGGGCAAGACTTTTAGGGCTATTTTGCGGAAGAAAGTATCAGTATAGACCTCGTTTCCACACAGAAACCAGAAGAGCCAAGCGTCAAGTCGGGAGTCAGCTTTTTTCTACCGCTCTCCACTTCCCACTCCGATGCAGCTCTAACCAGTAATTTAGATAGGTCAATCACTTATCAGTTCACTGTTTACTGATACTGATTAAGGTCTTAAGTTTGCGCGATGAAGCATGAAATGCTATAAAAATCTCAGTCCTCCCTATAGAAAAGAGTATAAACTTTATGGCACGCACCGAGTCCACAATGTTAGATTTGGGGACAAAAGCTCCCAGTTTTGCCTTACCCGATGTGGTTTCGGGTGAAACTATCTCTCTGGACAGCTTTGCGGCTAAAACCGCTCTGTTAGTCATCTTCCTCTGTGAACATTGTCCCTTTGTTAAACACATTCAAGAAGAACTTACCCGTCTAGGTCGCGATTATGCTAACACCAATCTGGGCATCCTCGCCATTAGTTCTAATGATGTGGAGAAATATCCCGATGATTCGCCAGAAAATTTGAAAAAAATGGCGATAACTCTTGACTTTAAATTCAATTTATGCTATGACGAAAGCCAAGAAGTGGCGAAAGCTTACACGGCAGCCTGTACTCCCGATTTTTTCCTCTTTGATAGTCAGCGCATTCTAGTCTATCGCGGTCAATTGGATGATAGTCGTCCTAGTAATGGAATACCAGTCACAGGCAAAGATCTGCGCACCGCCATTGACAAGGTTTTAACCGGTCAACCGGTGCCGACGGAGCAAAAACCGAGTTTAGGCTGTAATATCAAATGGAAACCGGGTAATGAGCCACCCTATTATGGTTAATTAACGAAGGGTGTGGGGAAGTGGGGAAGTGGGGAAATGGGGAAATGGGGAAGTGGGGTGTGGGGAAATGGGGAAGTGGGGAAGCTGTCTCATCACCCTATCACCCCAAAACCCTATCACCCTATCTCCTGAATACTGACGACCGACGACCGACTCCTGACGACCGACTCCGTTAAGAGATTATTTCAAGAGCGTAACCGATTGCTGTGCTAATAAGGCAGTACCATAGGCCGCTTGCTCCTGTTGAGATAAAAGCACGGGAACCCCTAAATGACGCTGACGAATTATTCTCCAAGTCGGATTTTTTGCCCCACCACCGGCACTATCAACTCGCTCTAATTTATTGGCCCCCAATTCCTGTAAACGCTGATAACCTAAAGCTTCAATGCGGGCAATACTTTCTAGTAAACCATGCAAAAATTCTAAAGGATTATCGGGGCGAGGAGTCAGTTTTGCGGGTAAAAAAGGATCGTTAATGGGAAAGCGCTCGCCGGCTTTTAGGAGGGGATAATAATCTAAATTACTTTCTTTTTCTCCATCTATTGCTAAACTATAATTTCTCAATTCTTCATGAGAAAAAAACTTCTTTAACACCGCTCCCCCCGTATTAGATGCCCCACCAGTTAACCACAAATTTCCTAAACGATGACTATAGATGCCATAGTTACTATCATCAACTTTCTGGCTACTTAATAATTTTAAAACTAAAGTTGAACCTAAAGATGTCACTGCAGCCCCTAAAGAATTAGCACCACTGGCTAAAAATGCCGCTATGCTGTCGGTGGTTCCCGTATAAATTAAACAATCTTTCGGGATAGCAAAACGAGTCACTAAATCTGGTTTAATAGTATCGATCGCTGTACCCGGAGCAAAAATTTCCGGTAGTAAATTAAACATCGGTAAATTCTCTAACCATTGGGGATAACAGAGATTTTCGAGATCATAACCTAACTTTAAGGCATTATGATAATCACTAATTCCCAGTTTACCGTGCAGGAGAAATGCTAACCAATCCGCTTGCGAGAGAAAATAACGCGCTTGCGAAAAAATTTCTTGTTCACTCCACCAAAGTAATTTAGCTAAACTAGAGGTGGCACTAATTACGGGATGGTGAGGGGGTGCTATAGCTTTAATTGCTTCTAAAAACGCAATTCCTCGCCCGTCATTGTATAATATTGCCTCAGAAAGAGGATTACCCCAATTATCACATAATAACACCGTCGAGGAAGTACCATTAATCGCGATCGATTTAAGTTCTGAACGCACCGAATCCCCTAGATTATCCAATAAATAAAATAGGGCCTTTTGCCAATCCTGAAAATTGGCATTAGTGAAGGGATAATGAACCTCAGCGACGATATTTTTGCTAGAATCAATAGCGATCACTCGCGCTCCCGACGTGCCAAAATCAATACCTAAAGATAAACCCATAGATGTCTTCACAACCCCCTCATTCTGGCTACCATTGGGATGGTATCACTCCCCGATTCTTTGAAGGTTGGTACTTCCGAGTCATGATTCCGCAATTAGCCGACGGATTCGCCTTTATGTATTCTATTCAAGACCCAAGCGGCGGTCAAGTCAATAGCGGCGGAGCGCTACAAATTTTAGCCATAGAATCTAATTATCTTTGTCGCACTTTTCCCGATACGGATAAATTTTGGGCAAGTCATCAGGAATTAGCCATTATTCATTGGGGAAAAACTAACTTAAAAATCCGTCCCCGTCTGCTTTCTCCGTTAGATTTTTTTGAGTCTATTCGAGAAGGTTATCAAGCAACGGCACACCAGCAGCAAGGACGAATTTATGATCCTGTCACTGGAGAAATCTGTCAATGGGATTATCGCATTGAAACTAGGTACACTTGGGGAGATAAAAAGCGTCCACCCCAAGCAACAGCAGGAATATTATCTTATTTACCGATTTTTGACCCGGGTTGGCAGATTTTAACTGCTCATGGTTTAGCAACGGGAATGATTACCCATCGGGGAAAAAATTATCAATTTCAGAATGTACCTTTTTATAGCGAGAAAAATTGGGGTTATTCTTTCCCCGAAAAGTGGTTTTGGATTAATTGTAATGCTTTCCCTGAAAATCCCGATTTAACCTTAACCGCAGTGGGTTCTACCCGGAAAGTTCTCCACTGGACGGAATCGGTGGGAATTATCGGTATTCACTGCCAAAATCGCTTTTATAAGTTTGATATCTGGGATTCTCAACTAACTTGGACAGTGCAACCCTGGGGATACTGGGAAATGAGGGCAACCAACGAGGATTATACCATTGTCTTAATCGGGATCAGTGATCATCCTCCCGATCGCGTGCGTGTACCCACAGAAAAAGGTCTCTGTTTTGCTTGTCAAGATACCCTCAAAGGTAAATTGTCGATAAAATTGGCTGATAGTCGTGGTAAAACCATTATAAATGCTTCTAGTGGTCTAGCTGGTCTCGAAATTGGCGGTATTTGGCCATCAGCATGGATAAAACGGTGAGTTAAATCACCATTGCGACGGGAGAATATCACTCTATTCTTGATTGATCGGTATTAACATAGAATCAGTTTTTGATCGCTAAAAAATTGCTTCATGAACCAACCTTCTCTCAATTTTGTTGAGAAATTAGTGATAGCAGAAGTGCAGGAACAGTTAAGGAATTTACCTGCTTCTTTTCGCAAATATCGCTCGGAGATTAAAATTGATCGAGTCATGAATAATGCTATTCAAATTCTGCCGCGCAGTTTCAAAACTTTGGAGAAAAAATATCACGACTATCACACCCGAAGATTAAGAATAACTTCAGCCACTCAGCAGCAAGAGCGATCGGTCTGACTGACGGACACATTTTTCAATACAAAGACAAGTACTGTTATGTGAAAGCCTCAAACCTGACTGACGGACACAAGTGGGTCAAAGCCTGACAAGACAAGGGTTGCCAAAAAGAAAAATATCTGGGTAGATAGGGAAAAAGCAAGAATCCCTACAAGATGAAAACCGAGAACAGAATCTTCTCCCAAGTTTATTCCTATCTAGAACAAGGAAGCCGATTTGTGGAT
>NZ_JADBVE010000381.1:0-10513 GCF_020245285.1 Microcystis sp. M31BS1 | reverse complement strand
TCCATCTCGGAATGGTTGGCAAAATCCTCCAGTGTTTTTACCAAGAGTTGTCAAACAATCCGAAACTGGTTTGGAGAAATCATTAGTTATTTCGAGCGAAGGACAACGAATGGGGTGGTCGAGGGAATCAACAATAAACTTAAACTAATAAAACGGAGAGCCTATGGCTTGAGAAACTTTCGTAATTTTTGGGTTAGAAGTATGTTGTCTTGGCATCTTGTCTGTTGATTTAGCATAAAGGGTAACGAAGAGCCAAAATTCTTAAATAGACCATTTAATTGATTAATGCTCATTCTTAATTCTCCTGACGACCGGCTACTGGCTCGGAGACTCCTAACCCTAACAACAATTTTTGATTTTTACAAGAGGTCTATTTAGGGTTTGCTGAATAAATCTAACAACCTTGTTGGATAAGGTTTTTAGACTTTTTTTCCCTCAAAAAGTGCCGACCATTGGAGTGATTGGGGGGAAATTCCGGGACTTTTTCCCTGAAAATTAGGTAATTGACCACCTGAAAATCGGTAAAACCCCACACCCCACACCCTACCCCCAGGAAAAACTTTTTGCCGCAAACCCTATTTACCCTCGACCAACTCAAAAAAACCCCGGCCGACTTTCCCGATCGCTGCCCTCTGTGAGACAATCGATCGAGTGTTATCCTAAACTCCGCCAATTTTCATGTCCGACGACGCTACTATTCGCACTGCTGTACAACGTCTCTACAATACCTATCCTTTCCCTCCCGAACCGCTCCTAGACGAACCTCCTCCGGGTTACAATTGGCGCTGGAATTGGATTGCTGCCTATAACTTTTGTTGTCATCGTAAACCCGAACGAGAGGATATCCGGATTCTCGATGCGGGTTGTGGTACCGGTGCGGGAACCGAATATCTGCTCGCGCTCAACCCTTTTGCTCATGTAGTCGCTATAGATATCAGTGAAAAAGCTCTAGAAATTGCCAAAGAACGCTGTAATCGTTCGGGAGTCGCACTAAAACACCGAGGTTCTCTGGCTTTTCACCATTTAACCCTTGAATCCGCCACTAATCTCCCCGGAGAATTTGATTTAATTAACTGCGTCGGGGTGCTGCACCATCTCCCGGACCCGATTAAAGGGATTCAATCCCTCGCGCAAAAGCTGGCCCCCGGTGGTCTGCTGCACATTTTCGTCTATGCACAATTGGGCCGCTGGGAAATCCAGTTAATGCAATCTGCGATCGCACTTTTACAGGGAGACCGGCGCGGGGATTATAAAGATGGGGTCGCTGTCGGCCGAGAGATTTTTGCTTCACTACCGGAAAATAATCGCATTTTGAAACGGGAAAAAGAGCGTTGGTCAATGGAAAATCATCGCGATGAATCCTTCGCTGATATGTACGTTCACCCCCGGGAAGTGGACTATAATATCGATACCCTCTTTCAACTGATTGATGCGTCAGGATTAGCCTTTATTGGCTTTTCTAACCCTTCCTACTGGCAATTAGAGCGTTTATTGGGTAAATCCCCCGAATTGATGGCTAGAGCGCAAAATTTAGGGGAAAGGGAACGTTATCGCTTGACGGAATTATTAGACCCAGAAATCACCCACTATGAATTTTTCCTCGCTAAACCACCGATTTTGACTGCTGATTGGTCAGAGGATCAAGTCCTAGAGAATGCAGTGGCCGAAGTTCATCCCTGTCTTTACGGTTGGCCTAGTGCAAGTGTTCTAGATTACGATTATCGGCCGGTTAATCTCTCGGAGAGAGAATTTGCTTTTCTACAAGCTTGTGATGGTCGTTTAAGCGTGGGAGCAATCGATGCTCAAGTTGGTTTAGGATTAACTGGTGTGCGTTCTTTACAACAGCGCCAACTACTGATTTTAAGTTAGGGAAAACTTGGGGATGTTAGAGATAGCGTCCCTTGGCAATGGGTAACTTGTGAACTAACTTGGCTAAATCTTGCCAAAAATTCTTTTTTATTAACAATTATCCCCTTCCTGTCCCCATAGTTTCAGCCCCAGAATTAACCGGGGCTGAATTATAATAGTTATATAGAGTGGACAAGGCTGATAAATTTCTGATTGGTCCGATTTTTACCCAGATCGGCAAACGGGAGTTTAGTCATTATCCCAAGATTCCGAGGCGATTAAGTCACCAATTTGATCTCTGAGAAGGTAGTCACACCGTTCTAGTTCACATTCAACACAAACCCACTCCCGGGGGGGAATGAACTGACAGAGGGTGTAGATCGGTTGGTGTCTGCTCACTACCCCCTGTTCTACCATCTGACGGACTTCGTCCTTAATCATCCTGATAGAGTAAGCGGTGGGAGCGGTGGAGAAAGTTATGGCACTCATGGGAGATTTCCTGCAAGATCTACAAAAGAAGTCTTATCAATAACTATAGTCTAACCTATAGGGGGACAAAAGAGATTTTTTGCTGTATCGAGGATGACAATTTTTTATATATAGCTAAACCCTCTCCCCTCACCAGTTTAGGCTTAGGTTAAGAAAAGTTAAATTTATCGGCTAAAAGCTGTCGAGTACCCTTATACCGAATCAGTGATCAGTTAAGCTGTTGACTATCTAGAGTTTGCTGAATAAATGTGAAATGTAGGCAAGGTAAGGGTTTTGTGGCTTTTCTTGCGAAACAGGTGCAAGATTTTGAAAGAATCGTGGTTCAAAACCTTGCATCTTCATCGGCCCGTGTCCTGTAGGGGCGAAGCATTCGGGCAATAACCTATCGGTGAAACCGGAGATTTTCTATCCGAATGCTTCGCCCGTACTTTTTGCCGCAAACCCTATCTAAATTACTGGTTAAGACTGCACCGCAGTGCCAGAGTTGGCAGCAGGGAAAGAAAGTTCGATCATTTGTACTTAATTTTCCCCTACGCGTTTTAAAATCAGTACAGATGATCAGTGATCAGATTTGAGTTTTCAGTTTACCGTTTACTGGACGGCTACGCCGTGCCTTTGGCAACACTGAAAAAAGTTTCCCGCTTAAGCTAATAAATGGGGAATAAAAATAAAAGCCGCTACGAGTAAAGCGGCGATCGAGGCGATTAAAACGGCACCAGCGGCACAATCTTTCGCTATTTTGGCTAAATCATGGTAGGATTGCCCCACCGTCAGATCTACCACTGATTCTAGGGCAGTGTTAATTAATTCTAAGACCATCACCAGAGCGCAGGTAAGGGTGACAATCGCCATTTCCATGGCATCAACCCGCAAAAATAAGCCCCAACTAACCGCTACTAGGGTAATCAGGGTGTGAATGCGAAAATTTCTTTGACTAACAAAAGCATAACGGACTCCGGCCCAAGCGTAGCGAAAACTGACTAACAGATTCGAGGCGACTTGCCAAGCGTATTCTCTTTGACTGGGATTGTTGCCCTCACTCACCTGTCCCGATCGAGGGATAAAATTATTGTTGAGATAGGGATTAGGTATGCTGGCAGATTGGTTGGCTTGATGATAATTTGTCTTCATATTCCTCAATAATGCTTGACAAAAATAACTAACTATGTATCGGCATTTCGACGGTTTTTAACAAAGTTTCCTGTAAAGATAGCATTTCCAAGAGACTTGTTTCATCGGGATGATCCCAACCCAAGAGATGTAAACAAGCGTGGGCAGTTAACCAGGCCAATTCTCGCGCCAAAGAATGATTTTGTGTTAAAGCCTGTTGTTGTGCTGTCTGGACAGAGATGATAATATCCCCCAAATATAAAGGTTCTGTCTCTAAAATGCCCTCATCCACTGGTAAATCCACTTCCAGAGCGGCAAAAGCGAGAACATCCGTCGGTTGATCTTTGTGGCGATATTGGCAATTATAGTCCTGAATTTCTCGATCGTCTGTTAAACGCAAACTTAGTTCATAACCGGCGGCAACGGGGAGATAATCCGATAGATAGCCTAACCATGTCTCCAACCAATAGTGCCAAGTTTCCCCATCCACAGGACTATTTCCGGGATCAAAATAATTATCCTGTAGGCATAAATCCACCAGTAGGGGCAAAGTCTCACTCACCAGATTTCACCCTAGGGACGCGTCAGATAGGAAATACCGACAAAAAAGGCCAGTAAGGCTGCCGTGGTCAAAAAAAAGTGTTTTAACGAGACGCCTTTTTTCTTGACCATATTCCGCATCGCCAGCTTGACGTAACTGGGTTGCGCTTCGGTGGCGGTTTCTACTGCGGGGTCAGTGGTGCTAACAGGTTCAGTCATCAGTAATTCCCCAGACAAAGATTGATCGCTATAAGTGTAACAGATTATTAAAAAAGTGCAAAAAAAATTCAATTATGGGAAAAATTGTTACCCTTCCGGAATAGTCAAAGTGGTCACTGCGTGCGCGTTGCGGGGGGTTTTGGGGTGTTAGGGTTTTAGTTCAATTTCCCCATTTCCCCACTTCCCCACTTCCCCACCTCCCCACTTCCCCACTTCCCCACCTCCCCAATTCCCCAATTCCCCACTTCCCCAATTCCCCACTTCCCCAGCAGTTAACCCATGTCTTCCCAAGATACCGAAAGCATCCAGACTATTTTTCAGAAAATTTGGGGCTATGATAGCTTTCGCTTTCCCCAACAGCAGATTATCGAGACAATTCTAGCGGCACAAGATGCCCTAATTGTCGTGCCCACGGGATTCGGTAAATCTATCTGTTTTCAACTGCCCGCTTTATTAAAAACCGGCTTAACCCTAGTGATTTCTCCCCTGGTTGCCCTAATGGAAAATCAGGTGGAGGAATTATTAGCCAAAAAACTACCCGTTGCCCTGATTCATAACGAAATCCCCCGACAACAGAGAAAGAAAACCTTAGCAGCGATCGCAGATCAAACCCTGCGACTTCTCTATCTTTCCCCAGAAACCCTCTTAAGTCCGCCCCTCTGGTCAAAATTAACCCTTCCCCACGTTAAAATTAACGCTCTCATCCTCGACGAGGCCCATTGTTTAACCCAGTGGGGCGATAATTTTCGTCCTGCTTACCGTCGTCTTGGGGCTGTCCGTCCCGCTCTTCTGCAATCGAAACCGGCCGGCAGCCAAATAGCGATCGCTGCTTTTACCGCCACCGCTAACCCCGCCACCCGTGAGACTCTCACCCGCATCTTACAACTAGAAAAACCACAACTTTTCTTAATAAATCCTTACCGTCAAAACCTTGACTTAAGCACCAAAATATGTATTAGCCCCGGTTGTCGTCGTCATCAACTATTAAACTTCCTCACCAGTCAACCTCGACAATCCGGCCTGATCTATACTCGTTCCCGTCGCCATAGTGAAAATTTAGCGGCATGGTTGCAATCTCTCCACTATCGCACCAGTGCCTATCATGCCGGTTTATCGCCCTTTCAGCGTCGGGAAATAGAACAAAATTGGCTGCGGGGGGATTTAACTTTTGTTGTCTGTACCTCAGCTTTTGGCATGGGTATCAATAAACCCGATGTGCGTTGGGTTGTCCACTACCAACCCCCGGCTTTACTATCGGAATACCTACAGGAAATCGGCCGCGGTGGTCGCGATGGGGGTAAAATGCAGGCTCTCACCTTAATTAGTGAACCGACGGGATGGTTAGATAATAGCGATAAAAACCAGCAAAAATTCTTTAACTCCCAACAGGAGCGCCAATACCGACAAGCTTGGCAAATTTTAGCCCAAATTCCCCTAGAGGGCAAAGTAGAGGCGATTAGTGCCGAATTTCCCGATGGTGCGCTCATTCTCTCCCTTTTACACAGTCTCGATCGCCTAGAATGGCTCGATCCTTTTCATTATCGGCTTATTTATCGCCATAATTCCGCCAAGATGACTTTTAAACCCAAAAATGAGATATTTCCCTACCTCTATACCCGTCGCTGTCGTTGGCACTTTCTCTTAAATGCCTTTGGGTTTCAGGAAAATGCCGATAATTTTCGCTGTGGTCATTGCGATAATTGTCGTCGCAATCGACCTCTGGTAAGCTAGGGAGCGCCAGAGCAGGGAGAGCAGAGCTTTTGTACTAAATTTTTATGTCTTTTTTCTCCTCCTGTCTGGGATTCTCCTCAGCTAAGGTAAGATTTTTGATTTTTGCAGGAGATCTATAGCGGGTTTCCCAGAAGTTAGTCCCGATTGAATCTATCAAGGGATTTACCATACCTTACCCGAAATAATAGTGAAATTTTGTAACAAAGTGCAGCCAGATATAAGAATCTTTGCTAGATTCCTAGAAGGATTCTGTGATAAGTTTCCTTAAAAGGAGATTGTTTGCAGTAAGCTAATCTGGCTAACACGCTTTTGGGCGTAATATAGGGAAAAGTTTTGGCGATCGCGCCTAAGAAAGTTGACCCATATTGTTACTCTGGAGAGTTTTTTACGGAAAGTTTTCGTATAATAAATGGTTAGGTGTCCTAGTTTATCTCTTATGTGCTTTACATCCTTTCAAAAACTTTATTATTTGGTTATTTAAGGTTATACAAACAATGAGTTTACAAAGTTTGCCGCTCGATTCCAGAAAGCTTGAAGTCTTGATAAAGAAGACTAGGCACTATAATATTTCCCCTATGTTTTTATCCCAATATATGCCTGAAGCTCAATCCCATCCAATTAGTGAGCATCTAGGTGAATTGGTTAACGATGCATACGAATATTTATCAGCTTGTAGTCAAAGTGAAATTGAAGAACTTCTAAGTGCTATGCCTCGTGGCTACAGAACGTTATTTGATATAAAATTAGAGGTAGAGACTGAGCAGCAGCGGCGAAGATTTGCCCTTTATTATGTTTCATCAGAAGTCGAGCGAAGCTATTTTTCCTTTAAGGGGGTACTTGAGCAAGATTTATTACAAAGTGAAGTGATAAAAATATATCCAGAATTAGCTGATAAGTTTGATAAAGATGGATTACTTCATATAGATTCTAATTTTGTTCTTTTTGATGGCGGAATTCAATATAAAGACCACATTCTTCATTATCATCAACTTCTCAGACGAGGATACCGATCTAATCCAAACTTTGATTTTCTAGATGGATTTATAAGGTACTACCGATATACAAAAAATGAAAATCAGTTTCGGATTGCCATTGATCACCGACGAATCATGTTAAAAGAGTTTTATCGCCAAGTTATTGAGATGGACGGATGGCGTGGTTTACCATTTGATAAAAACAAGTTGGATGACCAAAATTATATTGGCTTGACTGTTGTAGAGCGAAACAAAAATTCATTATTTGAACAGACGTGTAGCCTTGACCGTACTGAGTTCTATTGGAGTTATCGTGATGGAATTAAAACATTTGAGGCTGAGGAAATTTCAGGCGATAGTTATATATTTGATCATTACTACTTTAATCGGTATGTGCATAGTGAACGTGACATTCAAATAAAAGCATTTCGTCATTTGGATGGAGCGGTTAAAGTTTATCTTAGAGATAGTTATCAAAATAGAAAGAATTCTTTTATGCCAAAAGAGTTCAAGAGTCATTGTAAAGTAAAGCTTTGGCGCATTGACGGGGACATAAAGTTAGAGATATGGAGCCACCTTATCTCACACTTTTTCAAGTGCAATGAAATGATTATTAAATATTTTGATCCTGAAAAATTTGAGCAGATATTTGATTTATGAGTGCGATCGCCGATCTTGTAGGGTGCGTTCCTTAATGTGACTCCTACTGCTCCACTGATCGATCGATTTTTGGGGAACGCACCATGCCCATTGATTGAAACTGTGATACCAAATCCTGTTATAATAAAACGAGATATAGGGTGCGTCCCACGCAGCCTTGACCTTTTTGAAAACACTTTCAATGATGTAGCTATGGACTGGGAAACTCGAATTACACTAAATCCCGATATTTTGGTGGGAAAACCTATCATTAAAGGAACAAGGATTGCGGTTGAATTTATCATCGATCTTCTCGCCCAAGGTTGGAGTATTGATGAAATTCTGCGAAACTACCCAGGTATTACAGTAGAAGATATTCAAGCTTGTCTTAGCTATGCTAGTGTAATGCTCAAATCTGAGAAAGTCTATGCTATTCCTGCTTAACTGATGCGTTTTCTAGCGAACGAAAATTTCCCCCTTGATGCGGTTGAAGTCCTACGACAAAATGGCCATGATGTCCTGTGGATTAGGGTGGAATCCCCCGGAATCTCGGACTGTGAAGTTTTAAGTCGCGCCCAAGCAGAAAATCGTATTCTCTTGACATTTGATAAAGATTTTGGAGAACTCGCCTTTCGTTCAAGGTTGCCGGCCAGTGTTGGTATTATTTTGTTTAGAATAAGAGTACCTTCTGCATCTGTAGTCGCTGAGAAAGTTGCCAAGGTTATCTCATTACGGGATGACTGGTATGGACACTTTACAGTTATTGAAGAAGACAAAATTAGAATGAGAGACTTAACGGTGCGATCGCCGTAGGGTGCGTTCCCTAAGGCGACTCCTACTGCTCCACTGAGCGATTTTTGGGGAACGCACCATGCCCATTGATTGCAGCTGTGGGTTAAAGTGCGATGCGGAAGGCACTGCGTAGCAGATCGCTGATCTTGTAGGTAGGAAACCCAACTCCCTCAAAACCAAGATTAAATGCAGTAGGATAGACGTGGGATAGATTTTCTCTTATTGCCGTGAGCGAAACCGTCTATATTGAAACCAGTATTTTGGGTCATCTAACCGCAAGACCAACAGAAAACCTGATTCTTGCGGCCAACATTAAGATTACACAAGACTGGTGGGATGAGTATAGTAGTTCATTGGTTCTGTATGTTTCGGAAATTGTTGAAGATGAAGCATCGAGAGGAGATTTAACAATTGCTACTCAAAGACAGAACTTGTTACAGTCCTTGATTTTTCTCGATCTAACCGAAGAAGCGATCGCTCTAGCACAAGAATTCCGACAACAAAGCAACCTACCCCCCAAAGCGTCTAATGATGCCTTACACATGGCACTAGCAACCGTTTATGGCTTAGACTATCTACTAACATGGAATTGTAAGCACATGGCAAACGCTCAAATCCAAAGAAAGCTATCCCAAATTAGTCTTGAGCTTGGATACAGGCTACCATTTGTTTGTACCCCTTACGAGTTCATCGGATTTAAGCTTCGAGGAGAATAACTATGTATAAAGATGAAATTGTCGAAGAAATTCACAAATATAGAGAAGAATACGCAAAATCTTTTAATTATGATCTCAAGGCAATATTTGACGATCTTAGAGAAAAGCAAATTGCCAGTGGACGTAAAGTTATTAAGCTCCCGATCAAGCGACAGTATAACAAATCACTGCACCCGACCGAGAGTGCGATCGTCTTCACGCACTGAAAGTTATTAGCTGTAGGGTGCGTTCCCTAATATGGCTCCTACTGCTCCAGCGATCGATTTTGGGGAACGCACCATGCACATTGATTGCAGCTGTGGGTTTAAGTGCGATGCGGAAGGCACTGGGTAGTACCCCTAGATGGGGTTGCAAGGCTTGCTTTAGGGGGCTATACTGGTTTATAGGGTTTTCGAGATTAGTGCTTTTTCTCATAAAACTCTACTCCTGCCTACTTTTCAAGCTTTTAGCTTTTTGTCCTGTACTTAGGGGTAAGCCACAAATCGCTATTATAATGCCCCAAGCCCTTTTGGCTCTTCTCGACTTTGTGTGATAATTTTTGCTTATGGAATTGTGAAATGCTTATCGGGCAAGACTTTTAGTGCTATTTTGCGGATATTCTATCAGTATAGACCTCGTTTCCACACAGAAACCAGAAGAGCCCCCTTTTTTACGAACTAATTAGAAAACGTTGTAAAAAGCGCATGAAAATTTTAAATGGAGTTTTTTAATGGATGCAGTATCAATTGTCACAGTAATACTCACAAAAATGATGGAAAAATTAGGATAAAAAATAGGGGAAAAACTACCAGATTTAGGTGGTCAAAGCCTAAAGAAAATAAGCCAGCTCAAACAAATGCTATGGCAGATAGATCCAGAAACAGCGAGCGATATTGAAAAGGTTAACTCTCAACCTGAGTTGTTTGAACGGCAACCAGAAAATTATAGTCTCCAAGTTTTAACCGAGAAAATTGCGTCTGTAGCACAACAACAACCCGAATTTAGGGAGTTGCTAGAAGCTATAGCGGAGGAAGTTAAACCACAATTACCAACCCAGTTAATGGTTGTAGGGCTTAAAGTTCAAGGGAATTTTAAGGCAAAAAATATGACTCAGAAAGCTAAACCAGGGGTACTGACTAACCAAAGTATGCTTTCTGATGTTGAGATTGGGATGGATTTGACAATAGAAGATTTAATTCAAGAGGGATAAGTTAATGAGTGAATTTCATCAAAATGTTCCTGAAATAGTACAAAATCTTTTAACTAATGTCAAAGTTGGTGGCAATATTAACATTGAGACAGTTCAACAGATAGCTCAACAAATAGTAATAAATCTCGCTTCAAATCCAGAAAGTAAGAAGTTGGATACCTGACTGACGGACACATTTTTCAATACAAAGACAAGTACTGTTATGTGAAAGCCTCAAACTCCTGAATAAAAGAAAAGGTAATTTTGCCATAATAATCCTGACGAGC
>NZ_JADBVE010000380.1:0-8465 GCF_020245285.1 Microcystis sp. M31BS1 | reverse complement strand
GTTCCCCAACGTGATTCTCCATTTTTTTAGAGAAAGATAGACTCTCTCTCACCAGCCGAGAAATCCTTTGTCGAAAGGTATTATTTAATCTTTCAATAGGATTAGTTTGACCAGTTTCTTTTCCGACCGGTCGATGACGTTTACTGGGAATTACTGTCTTATAGGACTCCCAAAAGTCTGTGTAAGCAACCGCACATTGTCGGTAAACACCGGGTAAACTGGCCCCAAAGTTTTTTGGCTGATTGACGACTCCTATCTCCGCGCATAGGGTTTGCGGCAAAAAGCTTTTCCTGGAGGCAGGGTGTGGGGTTTGGGGTTTTAGAAGCTAGAAGGATATATTAAGAAGGTGAGATATTCCGAGCAACGCTTATTGAGATAAATCTATTATGCTTATTTACTTTATTCACGGAGTGGCCACAAGAGATGCTAGTTATGCCAATAAATTAATTAAACTAATTGAAGAAGAATGTAAACGCAAAAATCGGGCGATTCCCTACTGTTATGCGGGATTTTGGGGAAATGTTCTCAAAGGAACCGAAAAATTATGGCGAGATATTGATCAAGAATTACAGACACAAAAACAGAAAAATAGTAATTTTAATCCCGAGCAATCCTTTCGCTATCAAAATTTTAGAAAAGAGTATTTATCTTATTTTATCGGTGACGCATTTAGCTATTTAGGCAGCGATCGAGGAAACCAAATTCGCCGCATTATTGCCGATCAATTAATCGATCTTGTTCAAGCTTATCCCCAGGAAACCGAATTACATATAGTCGCCCATTCTTTAGGTACTGTAATCCTTTGGGATCTGTTATTTTCCGAGCGTTTTGACCCTCAGGATCCCGCTCATGAAATTCGTGACCTTATCGGTAAAGAACGGGGCAAACTTTCCCTATCTAGTGTAACAACAATGGGTTCACCGATCCCATTTTTGAATTTAACTTTAGGCATTGATACCAATCAAATTGAAAAGTTTATTAGCCAGCATCAAAGTCAGCGTTTGCTCTGGAATAATCTGATCAATTCCTCCGATATTATCGCTTATCCAATTCGTCCTCTTTTTGATTGTATAACCGATGTATCCAAGATTTTAATGAGCGATTATTATCTAGAAGCGACTGGCAATATTTTTGATTCTGTAGAAATTGCTGCCGTTGTCTTAAATTCCCTTAATGCTCATACCTATTATCTAGCATCAGATAAAGTGGCTAAAAATATCGTAGAGACAATTTATTTTAATCAGCAGGATTATAATCAGGGTAATAGTTACAGTAATAACACTTGTGTTGATCTTGCCATAGAAAGAATACCAAATATCTGGAGTGACTAAAGATGTGGTAAAAATGAAACCTTTAAAAGAAAAAATATTACTAGAAGGTAAATTCAAAGATGCCAGTGGTTATATTTATTTAAGCTCAGATTTATATCGTGTCCATCATTTTTATATACAGGACAATCATCAAAATATTGTATATGCTGTATATGTGGGTTGGATTCATGTAGAGGGATTGAAAAATTCTGTTACAGAAATCATCAGACAGCTATGTTATGTCAACGATGAAGCAAAGAATAGCTAATAGCATGATGTACCAGACAATTTTTTAATTTTCCCTGCGCTATACTGCCATTATTGAGATTAAACCAGCATTTATGAATCAATCCCCCCGCATTCTAGCACTCGATTTTGATGGTGTTCTTTGTGATGGCATGATCGAGTATTTTCAGATTAGCAAACGCACCTATGAAACCCTTTGGCCGGAAATAATTCCCGAGGATTTTTTCCCGAGGTTTTCGCAACTTCGTCCCGTTATCGAAACCGGTTGGGAAATGCCTTTACTGTTGCGATCGCTTGTTCTCGGTATTCCCGACGGGGAAGCTTTAAATAATTGGCCGTCAATTCGGCAAAATCTGCTAGAAAGGGAGAAAATAGCGAAAAAAGCTCTCTCAAATGCCCTCGATCGTCTTAGGGATCGATGGATTGAGTCGGATCTAGAGTCTTGGTTAGCCTTACATCAATTTTATCAACCCGCGATCGATCGCCTGGCCTCTCTTTTAGACTCGGATTTTTTGGTTTATATTATCACTACAAAAGAAAGCCGTTTTGTCAAGCGATTGTTACAAAAAGTAGCAATTAATTTTCCGGCAGCGAGATTAATTGGCAAGGAAATTAAACAGCCGAAATACCTGACTATTCAGCAAATACTGGCTGATTTACCGGAATCCCCCGCTAATTTGTGGTTTGTCGAGGATCGTCTCGATGCGTTGGAATTAGTGGAGCAACAAGCAGATTTAAACGATGTGGGCTTATATTTAGCCGATTGGGGATATAATACGGCTCAAATGCGCCAAAAAGTTGCTCAAGATACCCGCATTAAGCTTTTATCCCTATCTCAATTTGCGGCAGACTTTACCCACTGGTAGAGTTAGTGACGAAAAATATTACACAGATAACTGATAACTGATGCTGCTATACTAAAAAGCGTAGTCGTTATGAGTTGCATTTACGGTTATGACTGTCGAGAATTTAGTCATTATTGGTTCGGGACCCGCGGGATATACGGCGGCGATTTATGCGGCGCGTGCGAACTTAAAACCCTTGATGTTTGAGGGTTTCCAAGCGGGAGGTATTCCGGGGGGACAATTGATGACCACCACAGAAGTAGAAAATTTCCCCGGTTTTCCCGAAGGAATCACCGGTCCGAAGCTGATGGAAAGAATGAAGGAACAGGCCGAAAGATGGGGGACCCAATGCTATACCGAAGATGTTATCTCGGTGGATTTAAGTCAGCGTCCTTTTATCATTCGTTCCACGGACCGGGAAGTGAAGGCCAATAGTATTATTATCGCCACGGGAGCCACCGCTAAACGTTTAGGATTACCCAGCGAGGCCCAATTCTGGAGTAACGGGATTTCCGCTTGTGCTATCTGTGACGGTGCTACACCGATATTTAGAGAGGAAAACCTGGCTGTCATTGGTGGCGGTGACTCGGCGGCAGAAGAAGCCGTATATTTAACTAAATACGGCTCCCACGTCCATTTATTAATTCGCGGGGAAGCGATGCGTGCCTCGAAAGCAATGCAGGACCGGGTGTTAAATAATCCGAAAGTTACCGTTCATTTTCACACCCAAGCGGTGGATGTGTTCGGTACAGGCAGTAAAATGGCAGGATTACGCATTAAAAACTCGCAAACGGGAGAAATCAGTGAATTAGCCGTTAGAGGGTTATTTTATGCCATCGGTCACACTCCCAATACTTCCCTCTTCCAAGGACAATTAGAATTAGACGAGGTGGGTTATGTAAAAGTCAAACCGGGGACTGTTGCTACCAGCGTCGAGGGGGTTTTTGCCGCAGGAGACGTGCAGGACCACGAATACCGTCAGGCCATCACTGCCGCAGGTACGGGGTGTATGGCGGCGTTATTGGCAGAAAGATGGTTATCGGAGCATAATTTAATCCAAGAATACCGTCAATCGGCAACTTCTGAACATTACGAGACAAAAACCGTTAGCGAAACCCCGGCCGATACGGAGGAGACTTTTGATATTCACAAAACCCGTCACGTTGGGGGTTATGCTTTGCGGAAATTATTCCACGACGGCGATCGCTTGTTAATGGTAAAATATGTTTCTCCCACCTGTGGCCCCTGTAAAACCCTGAAACCGATTTTAGATAAAGTGGTCGATGAGTACGATGGCAAAATTTATTTTGTGGAAATTGACATCGAAGCTGACCCAGAAATCGCCAAAATGGGTCAAGTAACCGGGACTCCCACGGTACAATTCTTTAAGGACCGGGAATTAGTGAAGGAAATGCGCGGAGTCAAACAAAAAAGCGATTTTCGTCAAGTAATTGAGAGTTATCAATAATCAGTTATCAGTTATCAGTTATCAATAATCAGTTATCAGTTATCAGTTATCAGTTATCAGTGATCAGTGATCAGTTATCAGTGATCAGTTATCAGTTAAGTACCTAGGCAAAATTATTTACACATGACGATCATTGCCCCGTAAGGGTTTTAGCTCGATCGGGCAGATAATTAATTTTGCATGACTACTTATCATACCATTTGGCTCTTCTCGACTTTGTGTGATAATTTTTGCTTATGGAATCGTGAAATGCTTATCAGGCAAGACTTTTAGTGCTATTTGGCGGAATAAACTATCAGTATAGACCTCGTTTCCACACAGAAACCAGAAGAGCCACCATTTTTCATAAGTAATGGCAGAGATGGTTAATCGCCCTAACCCCCCACCCCCCCTGCCCCCCCGACATCGGGGGGGTTGGGGGGCAAGGGGGGGTAAGATACCTGCCAAGAATAAAGAAAAATGGTATCAGATGTAAGTTTTCAGTTCACTGTTTACTGATCACTGATCACTGATCACTGATCACTGAAAAAAAGCTCCCCAGTTCATAATTCATAATTCATAATTCATAATTTATAATTCCCACCGATAACTAAAAATGAGTAATCTAATTCGCAAATATACACCCCCCACCTGTACCCTAGAAATTTGGGGAAATAGTTCGCCTCTAGCGGTTTGGCTAGGTAAAAACGTCTTAAACGATGCCCACTTTCAATTGCGCTTTGATGATCCTAGATTGAGTGAGGAAAAACAGGTGACAATCAAAGGCGATCGCACACAATTACAACTCCTAGGGGAAATTGTCGCTAATTATGTGCAGAATTTACTCTCTAGTCCCGTTTCTAGCCTCTCTTTCGTGGCTAGTAGTTCCCCCGAAAGTCATCTTCCCTCCTTACCCTCTCTCCATTGTCAGGGACTTCTCCAGCATCAATTATTTTTGGGTTCCCTGCTAACCGATCGAGATAAACAGGAGATTGAATTAACCACATCGCAATTATTCGATCTAGCCAATGCTTTAGGGGAATATAACCATGAAAGCCCCCTAATACCCCCTTTAATTCGCCAGAAAACTCGAAAAAATGCCCTGATCTGGACGGGATTAACCGCCTCAGCCCTAATAACTATCGGGGGAATAGCGATCGCATTTTATCAACAGCAAGAACTAACCAACAATGATTTAACCACCGATCCCAATAGCGCCAGGATTCCCCAACCCTTGCCAACGCTGCCTTTACCCCCCACGGGAACAGCCGCCCCAAACCCGCAGTTACCAGCAAATTTGGGCAATAAAACCCCTTTACCGCCACCGCCGCCCGTGGCAACCGTTCCAGCCCCAGTTCGCCCCTCTAGCGTCCCCCTAGTGATTCCGCCGTCCACTTTACCGCCGCCACCAGTCACAGGTTCGCTTCCCGGCGGCACGGCGATCATAATTGAACCGAATAATCAGAACATCCCGATTACTGCCCCCCCCGTCACCAGCGCTCAGGGTACAAATGAACTAGCAAATATTCCCCCTACCACAATGAATCCGACTCCAGCACCGCCAAAATTGCCCAATTTACCGCCTCTAAGCCCTGTTAACCCCGAAAATGTCAATTTAGACCCCAAACCGCCCACAAGTACCGCTAAAGCCCCAGAGACGAACTTACTAGATACAATTCCCCAAGTGGCAGAAACCAGAGAATATTTTCAGTCCCGTTGGCAACCCCCGGAAAGTCTTAAGCATACTCTAGAGTACCGTTTGGTCTTAAATCAGGATGGTTCCCTAAAACAGATTATTCCCCTGGGACAGGCGGCGAAAATCTATCTCGATCGCACTAATATGCCCCTGCTCAATCAACCTTTCGTTTCTCCCCTCGATATCTCTGGTAATCCTCAATTGCGTCTAGTTCTTGGTTCTGATGGTACGGTGCGGACCTTTATGGAACAGCAATAGGCTGTAAGCTGCTCGCGGGTTGAAATTGCTTGTTGAGACGAGGCAACGGGCAAGAGGCAAGACCCCCCAACCCCTCAGGGGGGTAAGATACCTGCCAAGAATAAGGAAAAATGGTATCAGATGCTCTATTAGAGATTAAGAAAAGCCGTCGTAGAACGACGGGGTTTTCAACCCAAATTTTCGCTCAATGTTCCGCTATGGTAAAAGGGTTACGGAGTCCTCCTAGCACCCGCACACCACACGAAAACCGTAGTAGTGGTAGGTGCTGACGCGCCTAGCGAAGAAGCTGCGGAAAGCGGAACGACAGAGACCTGGATTGCCGTACCAAGAACCGCCCCGTAATAGAGAACGATTATTATTCTCAGTAATCCACGCCGACCCGTCCTCTGGCGCTCCGGTATAGCTATCGTGCCAATCGTCCGCGCACCATTCCCAGACTTGCCCGTGCATATCGTAAAGTCCGAAAGCGTTGGGGGGAAACTGCCCGACGGGAGTGGTTTGTTGTCGATAAGTACCCTTTTTACCGTCGGCGTAGGTATAGTTTCCGTGATAGTTCGCTATTTCGGTGGAGAGGGTAGCCCCGAAAGCAAAAGGAGTGGTCGTTCCTGCGCGACAAGCGTATTCCCACTGTGCCTCGCTGGGGAGATGATAATCTTTCTGAGTAAGCTTGGATAGCCGTTTACAGAATTCTACGGCTTGATACCAGTTCACACACTCTACCGGTCGATTATTTCCCTTGAAGTACGAGGGGTCGAGGGATAGGTCGATGTCGATTTTCGCCTGAGATGCGATGATTCGCCATTGCTCTTGGGTAATGGGATATTTGCCCATGTAGAAAGAGGGAACGGTGACTCGATGCTGCGGTTTTTCGTAGTTATGCCCCTCACCATCGGGCGATCCCATGAGGAAAGTACCGCCAGGGATATAGACTATTTCTAGGTCGATATTATTGCCGAGGTTTTCGCTCTTTTGAAAACCTTTTCCCAGGCGAGGTTTGATTATATTCCCTCTGGGATCAACGGTGATGATCTCGAAGGAGAATTCTTTCCCTTTTTCCTCCTCCTGACTACAATCTTCCTCTTCTACTCCCCGCTTATTTTCCTCTCGCTCTTTTTCTTCCTCAAATCGTCTTGCTAATTGCTGTTCGTAGGCTTCTCGAACTTTCTTTTGCTTGGCTTTAAGAAGATCGCTATAGGGTTGAATTAACTCTTTTTCGATCTCGATATTCGGTAAGCGGACTTCGTAGTAGGGATCGAGATTTAGATAATAAATATCGATATAAAAAGCCAAGAGAATTTGGTGAATTTTGATAATTACCGCTCTAATAATCAAGAGGATTTCATCTTCGGTTTTTCCTGCCTTTAATAATTCCCGTTCTACTTCTCGCCAATTCCATTCGATCGGTGAGAAAGACATCGCTTGCTTATCCTGCATTTTCCAAGAGGCAACTCGAAAGGTCACGGCATCCGATCGAATGTCTGTATAGATTATATATACAGGTACGCAGGACAACAAACTATGTAACCGTTCGATTTCGATTTCCTCGATTGGTTGCTTGAAATAATCTCCAAAAAATTTAACGGGATATAGTTGATCATTAACTGAATAGTAATCCGCAAGAAAAGAACTCACCTTTCGCATCTCTAGCTTGAAATCTAACTTCCTCATGGCAGCTAGGGAGCGATCGCTCGCTACACTGGGTAAACAGGCTAATATCAAGAGAGTTTGTTGGTATTTCTTGAGAATCTGCTCGGTTTCAAAGCGACTCAACTGCGATAACCATGTATCTTTGTCCCACTCAGCTTGAATTTCTTGCAGCTTTAACTCAATTTCTTTTTCTTGCTGTTCTCTTAGTAGTTCTTGCCGTAGATAACTCAGGTTACGTTGTTCTTTTTGGATGGCGATTTTGATTTCTTTCAATTCAAGAGAAAGATTTTCTAAACCGATTCTTTCCCTAGGGATTTCATTATCTGTTTCTTGTTGCACCAATTTGCACTTGAATTGGTGCAACGCCAATTCAAGTGCGAATTGGCGTTGTTTTCTTTGCAGTTGTAGGGATTGATTATCGAGTTCCAGCTTTTTTTTGTAGTAAGATAACTCGGCTTTTTTGACTTCGCTATTATTTTCCACTACGGAGGCACCATGACGAGATGCTTGATCATCATTAGATAGAAGGCGCTCCATCAGCTTCAGTGCCACCCGGGAGATACCAACAACAATTTGCTCGATCATTACCGCATCCATTAGACTAACTCCTCATACTGTAGTGTTTTCATGTCCACACCTATCGATGATTACGACTTCTCTGATTGTAATTATTAACTGACTTTTTGGGAAAAAACTTGGCTCTTCTCGACTTTGTGTGATAATTTTTGCTTATGGAGTCGTGAAATGCTTATTGGGCAAGACTTTTAGGGCTATTTTGCGGATATTCTATCAGTATAGACCTCGTTTCCACACAGAAACCAGAAGAGCCAAAACTGTATAAGCTGATTCGGACAAAGGACAAAGCGATCGAGAATTTTGGGCTCTTCGGGAATTGTTATGCAAATAATTAACTTAAAATAAAATTCGATGAGAGCGCCTACGCTCAAAAGTAGCTGAAATCCATACAGGGAAGGACTTAAGGCACAAACAGGTTAATACCAAAAGATAGACAATTG
>NZ_JADBVE010000038.1:0-6437 GCF_020245285.1 Microcystis sp. M31BS1 | reverse complement strand
TAATACAAGGTTAACCAAAGGAAGTCAAGCTGTATCCTTAACAAGGGAACAGTCAAACTAGGAGCCGTGTGAGGTGAAAGTCTCATGCACGGTTCTGAATGGGAGGGGAGGTCGGTGACGACCTTCTCGACCCCTAATCGTTATTTTTTTATCGTTGGGTTGTAACCAGTAACGTTATGGGTTACACTTAATGGATGATAGTCAGTTTCAAGCATCGAGGACTAGAGCAGTTCTTTGAATCGGGAAGCACCCGAGGCATTCAGGCAAATCATGCCAAACGAATTCGGCTGATTCTGGCTCGTCTCAGTGCTGCAACTTCACCGCAAGACATGAACTTACCCGGATTGGTACTTCATGAACTGGCAGGGCAACGTAAAGGAACCTGGACGGTGAGAGTATCTGGAAACTGGCGGATCACTTTCACCTTTGACGGTGTTGATGCTTGTGATGTCGATCTTGAGGACTACCACTGATGAAAATGCATAATCCACCACATCCTGGTGAAGTTCTTAAAGAACTTTGTCTCGAACCTTTGAATCTGACTGTGACTGAGGCTGCTGAAGCATTGGGTGTAAGTCGAAAAACCCTATCTGCCATCTTAAATGGTAGGGCAGGTATTAGCCCCGAAATGGCAATTCGCTTAGGGAAAGCTTTCGATACATCTCCTGAAAGTTGGCTCAATCAGCAAATGCAATACGATCTATGGCAAGCAGAGCAGACAATTGGCAATATCAAAGTCAAACGGCTATCAGTTGCCTAACCAGGGTTTGCAGCCGACGGACTCAACAACCCAGTGCGATGCCGAAGGCACTGCATAGCAGATCGCCATCGCTGTAGGGTGCGTTCCCTAATGTGGCTCCTACTGCCCCACCAATAGATTTTTGGGGAACGCACCATGCTAGAGGATTATAAAAATATTTGCCGTCGCACTCCAGCCCATCGCGGCTGAGTTCAACCGTTATCGAGAAAAATAATTAAATACCGTCAAATTCCCCTAAAACTTTCACCTCTGGTTCTAACCAGAGGGACCAGCGATCGAACACTTGTTCCTGCACATGGCGAATTAAACGCAGAATATCGGAGGCTTTTGCTGAACCAATATTCAGGATAAAATTAGCGTGTAATTGTGATACTTGCGCCCCACCAATTTGATAACCTTTTAATCCCATTTCCTCAATTAAAGCCCCGGCAAATTGCGGTTTAGGATTGCGGAAAACACTACCACAACTAGGACGATCATAGGGTTGGGTACTTTTGCGATGGCGTAAATTATGGGTAGTAATTGCCATTATTTCCTCGCGATTATCGGTAGCTTCTAACTGAAATGTGGCCTCAATAACTAAGCGTTGATCCCCTTGCAGAGAAGAACTGCGATAACTATAATTTAAATCTTCTTTGCTTAAAGTTTCTAACTGACCATCGGGATTTAATACCAGCGCCCGCACTAATCGATCCGCCACACAGGAGGTGTGCGCTCCCGCATTCATCACCACAGCACCCCCCACCGTACCGGGGATACCCACCGCCCATTCTAGGCCCCTCCAGCCCCTTTTTGCCGCTCTCCAAGCTATTTTTGGCAGAGGTTCCCCCGCCGCTGCTGTAATCGTAGCAGTTTCGGCATCAAAACAACTCGATCGCAGATGGCGAGTATTGAGAACAAGTCCGGGTAAACCTCGATCGCTGATTAGTAAATTTGAACCAGCCCCCAAAACAGTCAAGGGCAACCCTTGCGATTGCCACCAAGCGAACACTTCTCTTAATTCCTCTAGATTAACTGGTTCGGCATACCATTGCGCTCTTCCCCCCACCCGGTAGGAAGTGAAATCAGCTAGAGAAACAGAGGTTTTAATCATAGGGTTTTAGGGGTTGGAAGTTATAAATTATGAATTATAAATTATGAATTGGGGGTTGGGGAGCAGAACGTAACGTAGGTTGGGTTGAAGCATGAAACCCAACGATCATGTTACTTATTTAGGGTCTGCTGAAAAAGTACGGGCGAAGCATTCGGATAGAAAATCTGCGGTTTCACCGATAGGTTATTGCCCGAATGCTTCGCCCCTACAGGACGCGGGCCGATGAAGACGCAAGGTTTTGAACGACGATTCTCTCAAAATCTTACACCTGTTTCGCTCATACAGCCACAAAACCCCTACCTTGCCTACATTTCACATTTATTCAGCAAACCCTATTTAATACTGCTCACTTAAAAACTCAAATCTGATCACTGATCACTGATAACTGATAACTGATAACTGATAACTAACTTCTATACTCTAACTGCTAATTGTTCGCGGTAAAGAGAGAGCATTTCGGGGATAACTTGATTGAGATTGCCAGCACCGAGGAAGAGGGCTAGATCCCCTGGTTGGAGAATTTCTAGCAGGAATTGACCTAAAGAACTCAATTCGGGGTGATAGTAGGCGTTTTTATGGTGTTTTCTCACCTGTTCGACCACTTGCTGCCCAGTGACGTGATCGATATTCACTTCCCCGGCACTATAAATATCCGTTAAGACTACCACATCGGCGGAACTGAAAGCGGAGCCGAATTCCTCTAAAAAGGTAGTGGTGCGACTGTAGCGATGGGGTTGGAAAATAGCGATCGAACGTTGGTACTGTTTGCCTTCTACCTTCAATTTTGCCGCCGCTAACGTGGCTAACAATTCGCTAGGATGGTGGGCATAATCATCGATAAAAGTAATGCCGTTTGCCTCTCCCTTGTGTTCAAAACGGCGTTTTGCTCCGGCAAAAGTAGCGATCGCATCGGCAATAACAGCAAATTCTAAACCGAGATAACGTCCGATGGCAACCACTGCCAAAGCATTACTAATATTATGTTGCCCCGGGATTTTCACTTCCATTTGTCCCAGATAACTGCCTTTTTCCCAGACGGAAGCTTTCATCATTCCCTGTTCATAGATAATCTCGCTGACGGTGTAATCGGCACCTTTTTCGGGATCGAGACTATAACTAATCGTCGGACGGAAATGCTCGGCGATCGTGTCACAATCTAAACAAGCGACTAAAATCTGGCACTGATGGGCAAATTCACGGAAAGTATCGATAACTTCGCTTAAATTCTGGTAATGATCTGGGTGATCTAGCTCAATATTAGTGATTACGCCGATTTTTGGCGCGTGTTTGGTTAGGGAACCATCGGACTCATCGGCCTCTGCCACTAAAAAACGACCTTGACCAAGACGAGCGTTACCTTCCCAAGCGTCCACCTCACCACCGACAATGATCGTGGGGTCTAATCCCGCTTCTAACAAAACGTAACCGATTAAGCTGCTAGTGGTGGTTTTTCCGTGGGTTCCAGCAACGGCGATACTGTCGTAATCAGCGATTAAAGCCGCTAAAACGTCGCTACGGTGAAAAATTGGGTATCCTAAGTCTCTGGCCGCTCGATATTCCTTGTTATGGTCATTAATCGCCGTGGAGCAGATTACTTGCGGAACTGTTTGGCTACTGTTTTGAGGGCCGGGAGAATGAAATAAAGCTAAATTATTTGCCTCTTGACGGTGGAAAATCTGCGCTCCCGCTCCCTGTAGCCGTTGGGTGATATGAGTAGGACGTAAATCGGAGCCAGACACAGGTAAATTGCGCTTGGCTAAGATATAAGCGAGGGCTGACATCCCAATACCGCCAATACCGATAAAATGGAAAGGTTGGCCGTTAAAATTAACTTTTTTCACTTTTTTCACTCCTCAGACCCACAATTATATAAGTTTTAAACTCGATCGGTAGTAAAGTCAACCTCATGATAGGGGCATTTGAGCAGAATTCCCAAGTGTTGCCCAGTCACCTTGCAACATCCTTGACGCAGAATTAAAATTTTTTCTCCCAATTCCCTTTTTTTGGGGTGTGGGGTGTGGGTGTGGGGTGTGGGGTGTGGGGTGTGGGGAGGTGAGGAGAATAAATAAAAATAATCTCCTGTCCCCTGTCTCGGAGTCCCCTGTCTCGGAGTCTCCTGTCTCGGAGTCTCCTACTCTCCTGAATGGTGAGCTAATAAATTATTTTCGATCGGGATCGTAAAGTTCAACCTTTAAGGTATGATTGGGAACATTAATTATTTTTTTATGTATTGCACTAAAACGTAGAGGGCAAGCAGCAGTGATTAGAGTAGCGATCAATGGTTTCGGACGGATTGGACGTAATTTCCTAAGATGTTGGTTAGGACGGACTAATAGTGGCTTGGAGGTAGTGGGGATCAATGATACATCCGATCCCCGGAGTAACGCTCACCTGCTCAAATATGACTCGATGTTAGGCAAACTTAACGCTAATATCGATGCCGATGATAATTCTTTAATTGTTAACGGTAAAACCATTAAATGTTATTCCGATCGCAATCCCCTCAATCTGCCCTGGGCAGAATGGGGTGTAGATTTAGTGATCGAAGCTACCGGTGTTTTCGTCGATGAAGAGGGCGCTTCTAAGCATATTGTCGCAGGAGCTAAAAAAGTCCTCATTACCGCACCGGGTAAAGGTTCGGGAGTGGGAACCTATGTCGTTGGTGTCAACGCTCACGAATACGAACACGATAAATACAACGTCATCAGTAATGCCAGTTGTACCACCAACTGTCTTGCTCCTGTTGTCAAAGTGATTCACGAAAACTTCGGCATCATCAAAGGGACGATGACCACCACCCACAGTTACACTGGTGATCAACGGATTCTGGATGCTAGTCACCGGGATCTGCGTCGCGCTCGCGCCGCAGCCGTTAACATCGTTCCCACCTCCACCGGTGCCGCTAAAGCTGTAGCCTTAGTTATCCCCGACATGAAAGGGAAACTTAACGGTATCGCTCTGCGTGTACCCACTCCTAACGTTTCTGTGGTGGATTTAGTCGCGCAAGTGGAAAAAAGTACGATCGCGGAACAGGTAAACGAAGTCCTCAAAGAAGCTTCGGAAAATTCTTTGAAAGGAATTCTCGAATATAATGATTTACCCCTCGTTTCCTCTGATTATCGCGGTGTTGATGCCTCCTCGATCATTGATGCTAGTCTCACCATGGTGATGGGTGGCGATATGGTGAAAGTTATCGCTTGGTACGATAACGAATGGGGTTACTCCCAACGGGTGGTTGATCTCGCTGAAGTCGTCGCCAGCAAGTGGAAAGGCTAAATCAGTGATCAGTAAACAGTAATCAGTGAACAGTGGGCGTTAATTAGGAGTCAGGAGTGGTTAGTGATAACTGATAACTGATAACTGATAACTGTTAACTGAGCAGTGATAAATTCTCACCGAAAAAGCGCCGATAGATTCCCTCTGTCACCAATTGAGCGGTGATTAGGTTAGCTAGGGCAATCATAAACAGGATCAGTATCTGGTAGGAAGCGGCGTTTAAAGGTTCACTTCCTGCCAATACCTGTCCGGTGAACATTCCGGGTAAACTGACTAAACCCACCACCATCATCTGATTGAGGGTGGGTATTAAACTAGCTCGAATCGCTTCTTTTTGATAAGCTGCGATCGCTTGTTGAGGGGTTGCCCCTAAACAAAGATGGGTTTCGATTTCCAAACGGTGACTTTTAATGGCACTGCTTAATCTCTCCCCGGCTAAAGAGGCACTATTCATCGCTTGCCCTAACACCATCCCCGTCAAGGGAATTAAGTATTGGGGTGAGTACCATTGTTCTGGTTGAATAATTAAAGCGATCGCATAACCTAAAGTTAGACAGCTACTAATCAACAGAGAGCCAAAAACTAGGGGTAATAAGCCTTTATCTCGGCTATCAATGCGATTTTTAGCAACAATAGTCGCTATAGTCATCATTACTGCCAAAATCCCCAGCACAGCTAGAGGATTATCCAGGGAAAAAATAACGGCGATAACGTAGCCTACCACTAATAATTGCAGGATCGATCGACCGGTCGCTAATAATAATTGTCCCTCTAGGGCTAAATTTGACCAACGGGAGAGGATTAAACAAATACCCATCATCCCCAAAGCCCAACCCAAATCCACCAGATTTAGTTCTACTAATCCATCCATAAAAATAAAAGAAACAAATTAAAAGGATACTTCATCTATAAATAGCAAGTTTATCACAGATGTCGGGGTGAAGACCCTCGCTTTTAGGGAAGGGTCGGGCGGCTTTAAATAAATATGTATTGTCAACTTAAGGAATTTTGTGTTAAAATATTGATACTGGGTCGAGCAGTGTCAAAATGTTTGTACTAGAATACAAAGTTAAGCCAAAACCTAATCAGATAGAAGCCATTAATGAGGCAATACGGACAACTCAATTTGTTCGGAATAAAGTCCTGCGTTATTGGATGGATAATCCTGGTGTTGGCAAAACAGAGTTATTTCGGTACAACACAGCATTAAGGAAAGAGTTTAAATTTGTTGATGATTTAAACTCCCATGCTTGCCAGACTGCCGTAGAAAGAACCTTGCGGGCAATTACTCGGTTTTACGATAATTGC
>NZ_JADBVE010000379.1:0-4860 GCF_020245285.1 Microcystis sp. M31BS1 | reverse complement strand
GCCGTGGTTAACTTTGTCCAAGCTGTCACCGTTCGATCGAGTAAAGGCAGATTAACCACATTATAGCCGCGACTGCGGGCCAACTCATCCAAATGCTCGATCGCACTGTCCACCTCTACCCCCATCACCCGTTCCCCTAGAAAAACACTATCGGGTTCCATCCCCTTTGAACTAGGCACGAGAGCGAGGCTATATTCGCCTCTAACCCAGCTAAAAACGTCTTCAGGCAAATTTAAACCTAAAGGCGACTGGAAGCGGTTTAAGACCTGTGTTATTAATTCCTGTAGGGGACTATCTGCTTCTAACCCCTCCTCTACCTGAGTCCAAAAACGATTTAAATCGCGACTAGCGGCGACTAAAAGGCTATTTTCGCCGATAAAAGATAATGCTCCCACGGGACTAGATAAAATTGGTGCTTGGTCATCCTGTCCTAAGACTCCAATTAAGGCGGTTTGAGCGACTATTCCCCCGGATTTGAGGGTAAAAGCCGTGGCTAATCGTTGTTTCGCTTCGGGACTCTCCGGGACGGGTTGATTAGCGATCCAAGCCGATAACGGAGGTAAATTGCCGTAAACTATAGCTATACGCGGTTCGGTGATATTTTTGAGAGCTTCTCGGTAATCAGGGCTATTTTTTAGGTTTAAATCGGGTACTTGCACGTTATTAAGGGCCTCGCGCAAAACCTTGATATTATTGGCAAAAAGCACCGTATCACCCACCACGGCACTAGCGAGAAAACGATTATTATCTCCCGCAGTCAAGGGACGTTGATAAATCAGGTTAACTCCCTTGTAGGGTTCAAAAACCAGGTCAAATTTGCCCGAAACCGCCTGTTTTGAGTAGGAAGCTTGCAGAAATTCCTTAGCGCGTTCACCATCTTTACTTTGAATTGCCAAAAGATAACCCGGTTGGATACCATTATCGGTATCACGATCGAAATCTAGGGAAGTAACAGCGAGAGTAATTTCCTCCCCTAACCAGGGTTTGATTTCCTTTTGATAATTTAACCCCGTTTTACCGAGCAGACTTTTTTCTAAATCCTTAATTTCTTGGTGGGAACGTCGTCGATTAGCCGGTGTAGCGATTAATTGACCAAAAGACTCTAAACGTTCGGGATTGACCAGCAAGGATACCATAACCGGGGCCTGTTTCGGCACAAAAATCGCCGCCATCGGTTCCCGCAGCACCCCACCTTTGAGCAAAGACAGAGGACTATCGGCGAGAATCCAAGCAAAACTGGCTGTAGCGACTCCTAGGAGAATGATTACCGTCGCACCTAAAATATAGAAAAACGATCGCAATTTCACAACCTTGTCCCGAGATGAACCATTAGCTATTTTAAGCCAGCAATTGACCCAAGAATTTCGATCGCTACAATTCTTACCAGACTGACAACCGATAACTGGCCACCGATAACTAATTTTTACCAGCCTTTTTCCGCTTGAGCGAGGACATAATTAGCTACAGCTTCGATATCTTCAGCGCTGAGACGACCACCGAAAGCGGGCATCGCCCCCATACCTTTGGTAACTTGGGTAACGATAGCTTCAACGGAATCTTTGCCGTATTTAACTAAATCTTCTTTTTTCAGGGTTTTAGCGGCATTAACCACGTTTTTACCGCCCATGTGGCAGGAAGCACAGTTAGCACTGAAAATCGAAGCCCCATCAGCTAAAGCGGGACGAGCCATACCGAATGTAACCACAGCCAAGAGCAAGCACAGGGAAATTAATAGTCTTTTCACGATTGGTTCTCCTCTATTTCTTAAGAAATTCCCCAACCATCGTCAGAAAAAACCGGTTTTCTTGTCAAAAGACAAGCTGTCAAACTTGGTGTAGAATAAATCAATGGGACAGTTAAAAGCAAACTTTTACTTTTTTGTCAAAAGACAGGCTGTCAAACTTGTCATCTTCCCTCGTGTAAAGGATTAACAAGCATGAAAAAATTAGGTTTATTGGTCGCTACCCTGGTGCTAGTCGTCTCTAGCTTCTTCTTCAACACTGCCGCCGCTGCTGCGGAAACCTTCACGGTGAAGATGGGCGGTGATGCAGGTACACTACAATTTGATCCCCCCGCCCTCACTATTAAAGCAGGAGATACGGTGAAATGGGTCAATAACAAACTTTCTCCCCATAACATAGTTTTCGATAGCACCAAGGTTCCCGAAGCCCAGGCTGCTAAATTATCCCATAAAGGTCTGGCTTTTTCCGCCGGGGAGTCCTTTGAAAGCACTTTCAGCGAACCGGGTACTTACACCTACTACTGCGAACCCCATCGCGGTGCTGGTATGGTCGGAACGATTACCGTTCAGTAATTATCCGATTTTAAGCAAAAATAACTCGCGGTTAAGTGCCGCGGGTTGTTTTTTGGGAATTATGAAGACTTTTCAGTTATCAGTAAACAGGAATCAGTAATCAGTGAGGTTCTTCAGTTTGTCTTATGCAACGGACAGGGTTATAAGGAATGAAACTCTTATAGAGAAAGACATTTGGCGATTTTTGTCAATTGTTTTTGAACTAGAACGAACTCATCAATTAAGTTTTTTGCCAGATAAGGATTTAGTCGATTTATGCCCCCCGAGCGAACCATACCAAGTTCAGTAATCAGTAAACAGTGAACTGAAAACTCACATCTGATAACTGATAACTGATAACTGAAAGGGCTGTCTCCTGAAATATAAAGTCTCGGTTACAAAACTGACTTCTGAGCAATTCTCACCCCACCATAGAAACAGAAGCCCGTAGGAAAATCAGCCATGAAAGAACACGATGTCGTTATAGTGGGCGGTGGGTTAGCAGGATGCCGCGCCGCCTTAGAAATCAAACGCCTCAACCCGACTATCGATGTTGCTGTCGTTGCCAAAACCCACCCAATTCGTTCCCACTCCGTCGCCGCCCAGGGGGGTATCGCCGCCGCCCTGCAAAACGTTGACCCCAAAGATAATCCCAAGGCCCACGCCTACGATACTGTCAAAGGTTCCGATTTTCTGGCTGACCAGGATGCGGTGGATATTCTCACCCAAGAAGCCCCCGAAGTTATCATCGAATTGGAACATCTAGGCGTGTTATTCTCCCGTCTCGAAGATGGACGCATTGCCCAAAGAGCCTTTGGCGGTCACAGCCATAACCGTGCCTGTTACGCCGCCGATAAAACCGGTCACGCCATGCTGCACGAATTAGTCAGCAATTTAGGCCGTAATCAGGTAAAAATCTACGATGAATGGTATGTTTTGCGCCTTATCCTCGAAGAAGGTACGGCCAAAGGCGTGGTTATGTACCAAATCGCCACCGGACAGTTAGAAATCCTCCGGGCAAAAGCAATTATGTTCGGGACCGGGGGCTATGGTCGCGTTTATAACACCACCTCCAACGATTTCGCCTGTACGGGAGACGGTTTAGCTTTATCGGCAAAAGCGGGTATTCCCCTAGAAGACATGGAATTTGTCCAATTTCACCCCACTGGACTCTATCCCGTCGGTGTTTTAATCTCAGAAGCAGTCCGGGGTGAAGGGGCTTATTTAATCAATAGCGAAGGTCGTCGTTTTATGGAAGACTACGCCCCCTCGCGCATGGAATTGGCACCCCGGGACATCACTTCCCGGGCCATTACCCTAGAAATTCGCGCCGGCCGGGGGGTAAATCTGGACGGTAGCGCCGGGGGTCCCTTTGTCTATCTGGATTTACGCCATTTAGGTCGGGAAAAAATTATGAGTCGCATTCCCTTCTGTTGGGAGGAGGCCCACCGTCTCGTCGGTGTCGATGCGGTAGAGGAACCGATGCCTGTACGTCCTACAGTTCACTATTGTATGGGCGGCATTCCCGTTAATACCGATGGTCGCGTTCGCTTAAGTGCCGATACCCTCACCGAGGGCTTTTTCTCCGCCGGGGAATGTTCCTGTGTCTCCGTTCACGGGGCTAATCGTTTGGGCAGTAATTCCCTGTTAGAATGTGTGGTCTATGGGAGAAGAACTGGCAAATCGATCGCTAAATACGTCGAAAAACGCGCTTTTCCCGTCTTTAATCCCGATATTTACCTTCAGGATGCCAAACAGCAAATCACCGCTCTATTGACCAAAAAAGGCACGATTCGCATCGGTCAACTACGTCAGCAATTCCAAGACTGTATGACCCAACATTGCGGCGTTTTTCGCACCGAAGCGACCATGCGCGAGGGAATTAAACAAATCGGCGAATTAAAGCGCCAATACGAGCAGATTTACCTGGATGATAGGGGGGATTGCTGGAATACGGAACTAATCGAGGCCTGGGAATTACAAAGTCTCATGGTGGTGGGGGAAATTATCCTCACCTCTGCCCTCAATCGTCAAGAAAGCCGAGGGGCCCACTCCCGCGAGGATTTTCCCCAACGGGATGACCAAAATTTCCTTCAGCATACCCTCGCCTATTATTCCCCCTCCGGCATCGATATCGACTATATGCCCGTAGTGATTCAGGATTTCACCCCCGTGGAACGTAAGTATTAACCTCTGGTCGGACGGTAAATGTAAAGTAATTTTACAAACTCCTTGGCATTTACCGAGATTTAGTTCTATACTAAATAAAGCAACGCGGGATAGAGCAGTCTGGTAGCTCGTCGGGCTCATAACCCGAAGGTCAGTGGTTCAAATCCGCTTCCCGCCATTACTTATAAAGCCAGTTTTAAATAGAGCGGAACGTGATGGGCTTCAAACAGTGCCAGAAATTTATCACATAAAGCCATTAAGAGAACTCCATAAAAAAGATGATCCAATAGTCAAGTGGTTTGATAAGGGATTTCCACAAACCACTTTGGCAAATGGGGAAGTCGATTAATCTGTTTTTCCAACTCTGCCATTGCCTTCTGAATCAACTTTACCCCAGT
>NZ_JADBVE010000378.1:0-5058 GCF_020245285.1 Microcystis sp. M31BS1 | reverse complement strand
TTAAAGCATATCTAAAGAGTTTTGAGTTAAAAGTTAAACTTCAAGTTTTCATTCAGAACGAATGTACTGGTTAACTGATTTTTTGGGGAAAATTAGTTAACCCATCATTATAACATATAATTAATTTGCAAGAGGTCTAATCTCTAAACCCTCATTATCCCGTTTTACCGAAATACCAGGGTGAAACTCATGCACATCAATGCCCCGCTCCTGAAACAGACGCACCACCGCAGGACGTACTTGCCACTCGACAAACTCTCCTAAACGATTGCCCAACTCCCCAATCTGCTTACTAACTCTGTTAATTTGCTTATCTGTTTCCTTGATTTGTTTATCTGTTTCTTTTTGAGCTTGGGATAACTCTTTTTGAGCTTGGGATAACTCTTGTTGAGCTTGGGATAACTCTTGTTGGGATTGGGATAACTCTTGTTGGGATTGGGCCAATTCCTTTAGTATTTCCCGAATGTCTTCAATAGTAGCTGTCATAATGAATTTTCTCAAGTGAAAATGAAATTTTCTCTATTATAGCCCGATCGCTTTTTCTCCCTTGAAGTAACCGTTCAGGGGGTAGGGTTGATTCATGAATCAACCCTACAATGAATCAACCCTAGTTCAGGGGGGGACAAAATCTAGTAATCTAAAAAGACTTAGAAAAGAGCGGCTAATGTGAAATAGTAGTATCCATCTCTGTGCTGCCCCAGGAGAGTCCTTCCACTGAGTCAATGCCACTGGCGGCTTGACATCCCCCCCCTGAACGGTTACAATGAGACTATACGCCTTATGTAAGTTAGAAGCTGGAATGGTGTAAACTCGTTCGATAGATTATCTCTCTAGTCGGAGTGTTGGACTCAAACACTTGATCCCTAATTAGGTTGTTTTAGGTCACATCAAGTTTGCTACTTTATTAGGTTTCTTACAGGAAATTTTAAAGGTTTGAGCCTTCGGTAAGTCTTTCGAGGTAGCCTAGTTATATTATGTCAAAAATAGCTTGAGCGATTTTTTCAGGGGATTTTCCTAGTCTAAAGTAATATCCTCTGGGTGTTTATCATGTTACAAATTAAGTGATTTTTACTCATTACAATGGCAAAAAATCAAGCCGAATCTATGTCTGATCAGAATCATCAGCATCCAGATATGGGTGCGAAGAAAACAACGCAGGCTAGGATAGAACATCAGAATGATAATCAAATAAAAACGGGAATTGATCCTAAAATTGATTCGGAAAAACCGTTTAAATATTCGGAGCCAACAGGAAGATTAGGGGAGATAATGCTGCGCTTAATGCCGGTGGGTCTTTTGCTCGGAGGACTGAGTTATTGGGCGATAGTTGGCAAGATTCCGACTCCTGTTCAAGGACGAGCGGTCATTTTGATTCCTCGTTCTATTGTTAATATCGAACCCCGTCAAGGTGGGCGGGTGTTAACCCTCCTGATTCAACCGGGAGATTCTGTCAAAAAAGGGCAATTACTGGCAACTTTAGAGTTTCCTGAATTAGAAACAGAATTAAAAGATAAAAAGGATAGGTTAGCAGATCTCAAGCAGCAGGATAAAAGAGTGGACTCTGTTGAAGTGAGTCGTCGCCAATTGAATGCAGCCTCAGTAGAGCGCCAGCAAAAGGCCAATCAGCTTCAGATTAAAGCACTTCAAGTTCAATTATCCAGTAATCAAAAACAGCGAGAGGCTTATCTCTCCCATGCTCGATACCTTAAAAATTTCCAGAACTCAACGGATGAAAGACTAGCCGCCTACGATAAACTTATCGAAGAGGGGGCTGTCGCCAAGCTAGATTTTCCCTCCTATTTATTTCAGTTCAATAATCTAGAGGCTTCTAATAGTATCAATCGCGTCCAAATAGAACTCGATCGCCTGAAGGGGGTTGATGAAAGCCTGCGAGCGCAGATGAACGCATTGACGGCCCAGAATAATATACTAAACACAGAAAAACGGCAAATAGACCTGCAAGATACAGCCAGTGATATTCTTCGTTACAATGCGATCGCTGACCAGCAACGAGAGATTAATACGTTAAAAACCACTATTCAAGCCAACAAAAATGTAGTGAGTCTGTACAACGGCCAGATTTTAGACTTATCTGTGAATCCGGGGGAAGTCCTGGCTCCGGGGGGGCGCATAGGTACATTAGAAGTCTCCAATCTAAAGGCCAAGACCAACGTGGTGGCATTGTTTAAGAGTGGTGATGCCAAACGATTAGAACCAGGCCAGGAAGTAGAAGTCGTTCCCGATCTCTATGATCGCGAACGCTATGGGGGTATCGTCGCTAAGGTCGTTTCCGTCGATCAGCAGCCGGTAACTGTGGCAGAACTGGCAAATATAGTGGGAAGTAATGAACTCGCCAGCAAGCTGTTTCTGGGTAGAGATGAAGATGATCGCGATAAGCCTATACCCGTCAATGCAAGTGTTATCAAAGCGACTTTAGCGCTGAAGGTCGATCGCAATACACCCAGTGGTTTTTACTGGACTCAAGCCAAGGGAGCGCCCCAAAGAATCACCAACGGGACTACCGCAGATGTCCATGCTGTGGTGGAAGAGCGTTCTTTAGTGAGTTACATAACCCCTGCTTTTCGCTGGATTACAGGGGTTTACGACCGTTAACCACAATCTTGCGAGCGTAAGTAGCTGAAAGAAACAACGACTAGAATAAACGGTTAAACCTAATATGGAAAATCCGAAAAGACGTTCTCAATGGTGGACTTGGTGGTTTAAGTGGTGGATTATCGCCGCAGCCTTTGTCTTAGTAATCCTGATCCATAGTGAGCCTCCTCAGCTTTGGTTTTGGTTGGTGACGTTTTTGGCACTAATTTTATATGGGATTGAGCGAGCGATTAATGGGTAACAATGAGTAAGTCGAAAAAGGATATAGAGATACCTTGGACAGTAAAAACGGGCTAATGATCAGACAGGGATTGAAATTTTCCCTGGGTGCTGCTCTCTTAACGAGTTTCTTTTGGCACCGAGGAAATGTATTAGACAACTTTGTCTATCCCGTCTTTGGGTATGTATCTGTACTGATTGAGCCATCGATGGGAGGTGCGATCGCCGCAGGTTTGGGGCGTTTGGGGGGAAGTGCTTTGGGGGGAATCATTGCCGCTATCCTGGTGAACGCCTACGGAATCCAAGGCTCAAGTTTTTTTGTCATTCCCTCTCTTACCTACATTTTAGCCGCCCTGATCTGTGAAACTTACCGATGGCAAGCCGCTTATTCCCAAGCCACACTACTGGGCGCTTTAATTGCCATGAGAGTGGTAGGAACATCAGCACAACAAAATATCTGGCTCTATTTGCGATCGCGCCTGATCGATAACTGGATCGGAATCGCTGTGGGAATTGCTGTGGCCTTACTATTTTGGCCCCAGAATACTCGATCCGATCTCAACCGAAACTTGATGGGAATCCTTCAAGATATACCGCACTTGTTCCAAAAAATCCTCGATCGCTACCTAAAAACTGATGGCGACGAGCGGGATTATCCTCTTTCTATTGAGCAGAACGAGCTTAACTTACTCAATCAGATTAAAAAATCAACACAAACTAGCCTTTCAATGCTCACAAAAGCAACCAATGAATTCGGTAGTGAGATATTGGTGGCAGAAAATTGGAGTGAAATCTTGGCAATTCAGAACCAATTGACTCGACAATTAGCTGATCTGATGGCTTTTAAGGGCGAAAAGCATGAACAAAATTTAGTGCATCAGTTCAGGGATGAATTAAACCAATTGGCGACTCATCTTACCGACAGCTTTGATAGCTTGAGGGATCTGAGTAACGCCAAAAAAATCTTAGCTACCCCTTACCTGACAGAATTAGAAGAAGATTTAGCGAATATTGGGGGTAAACTTGATCATCTCCGAACAAGTGGAGAGATTGATCGGTATGATGTTCAAGAATCACTACAGTTTTATCAATTTATTCAACTTGTATCTCGATTTATCCAACAATGCGAGGGACTACGAGGCAGGATAATCGATAAAACGAAAGTAACTGCAACTTTCAGGCGAAAAAACCTGATTACCTTTCCCAAATGGGCTCCTATATCCCTAAAACGACTAAGAGAAATTGTCAGTCTTGGCGTGGTTATTGGTTTGTTACTGGCTATTATTCGTCACATTGAGTTTCCCTATCCTTCTGCTTACGAAAAAGTGGCAGATATTGTGATAATAGGTGCAGTGGTCACTGTCATTCAACCGACAAGGGGGCGAGCGATCGCGATCGGTTGGGCAGCCACTGTTTCCTTGAGTTTGACGATTCTCTGTATTTACCTGTTGGTCAAGTCCTTTGGTTATAATCCTTTTAGTAGCAGTCTGGCTTATTTTTTCGCCTACTTCAGTTGTGCTTGGCTGGGGTTTACGCCAATCGCTCGCATCGGTGCGATTGTAGCAGCCGATGCCATCGGGAAGGATATTTTTCCTTTTTTCGAGCAAGGAATTTGGGCTGCACTGATTTCAGTTCCCGTAGGTGCGTTTCTGGGGGTGTTGCTGACCACTGTATTTATGACAAAATCGGCTACAAACCAACTGGAAACAGATTTTTCTGTGACTTTTAAGAAAATGGGACAGCTATATCAAAAACTGCTGTCAGGCTATTTTCAGGATACGATACCACCGTCAGATATCGCCCAACTGAAGCAGGCCATCACAGTGGCGATCGCTCAACATCCAGCCTCGGTTAAGATTGCCAGTCTCGAACAAATTTCCACAGTTTTAGCAACCAAACACCAAAATTTTTGGAATTTTTCTATCGGCTACGAACAAAAACTCTGGGCTCAACTGGATGCTTTACAAGATGGGCTGCAGCAACCGCTTCCTGAACCAATACGACAAAAGTTTTTACCTGAATTACAAGCGATCGCACAACAGACCGCGATCGCTTTTGATGAAATGGCTGAGGCGATCGCTGCCCAGGTAATTCTCAACCCACCAAAGTTAGGATTGCTCATCCAAGAAATTGAATCTCTTGAGAAGCAGTTACTGAGCTTGCGGGTTGAGAGTCGAAGTTATCCCTTAAATGAGCTAATCGCCTTTAGCTCGGCTTTTATGACGA
>NZ_JADBVE010000377.1:0-3162 GCF_020245285.1 Microcystis sp. M31BS1 | reverse complement strand
CCCTTATAGAGAAAGGCATTTAGCGATTTTTGTCAATTGTTTTTTATCTAGAGCGAACTAATCAATTAAGTCTCTTGCCAGATAAGGATTTAGTCGATTTATGCCCCCCTATCGAACCATAACAAGTAACGAAGAGCCGTTATAATAACTGAATAACTGATACAAAATCCTGTTTAAAAGGTATGGGAGAGTGGGAAGTGGGAATTATAAATTAGGAATTAGGAAGTGGGAATTATAAATTATAAATTATGAATTAGGAAGTGGTAAGTGGGAATTAGGAAGTGGGAATTAGGAAGTGGTAAGAATAAATAAAAATAATCTCCTGACTCCTGAATACTGACTCCTAACTCCTGTCTCCTGAATACTGACAGCTTACTGCTATACTTAAGCAATTAAATCGATTAACTTTTGTTTTAAAGTTTCCAATCCTAGTCGACGAATAGCCGAGATAAAAACAGCTTGGGGATATTTTTCCTTAGCTATTTCCAAATCCTCGCTTTTTACCTGATCCAACTTATTAAACACCATTAACATCGGACCGGTTTGAATCGGCATCTCCGAGAGGATTTTTAACACCGAGGCAATCTGACTTTCCCAAGCTGGATGGGAGAGATCCACCAGATGGAGTAATGCGTCTGCTTCCGTTACTTCCTCTAAAGTTGCCCGAAAAGCATCCACCAGCGAGGGGGGTAATTCGTGGATAAAACCCACCGTATCGGTTAGTAACAGGGTGTGAGAGACTTGGGTGGGGGGATCGGTAATAGTTAAGCGTCGGGTGGTGGGATCGAGGGTAGCAAACAGTTGATCGGCGGTATAAACTTCGGCAGCGGTGAGAGCATTAATTAAAGTAGATTTTCCCGCATTGGTGTAGCCGACGATCGCCACACTGGCTACATCTTGTTTTTGCCGTTGTTTGCGTAAACGGGAACGATGAGCTTGCAGTTGATCCACCTCATCCTGGAGACGGGATAAACGACGTTGAATAGTTCGGCGTTCTGTTTCTAATTTTGTCTCCCCCGGTCCGCGAGTGCCAATTCCTCCCCCTAATCTCGACATGGCTAATCCGCGCCCGGTGAGACGGGGTAAAGTGTATTCTAATTGGGCTAATTCTACCTGTAGTTTACCCGCTTGCGATTGGGCCCGTTGGGCGAAAATATCCAGGATTACCTCGGTGCGATCGACCACTCTCACCCCGATTTGGTTCTCTAGATTGCGAATTTGGGCGGGAGAAAGGTCTCGATTGAATACAACTAAATTAGCCCCCGAAGTTTGCACCTGTAGGGCGATTTCTGCCACTTTTCCCGAACCGATCACTGTTTGAGGATGGGGATGATCCCGTTTTTGTCGGGTGACTTGCAAAACTTTACCCCCGGCGGTATCAACTAAACGCTCTAATTCCCTTAAACCGTCCTCAAACTGGCGATCGCTGATATCGTCGGTGATCAAACCAACCAATAGCACCCGATCTTCGGCTTTATCAACGGTTATAGCGGTAAATTCTCGCTGAAACTCCGCCTCTAGTCCTTCCACTAACTCTAAAAAGTCCTGTTTGCTTAAATCCTCTAGATTTAAGGGCGGGGAAACAGACCAGTATATATTACTATTGACATTTGTTTGACTTTGTGGTATGAGATGCGCCAGATAGACTTGCTCCACATAACCGGTCGCCCCACCACCGCGACGGATCATGCCTGTACCAGTTAATGTTAAGATCACCAGTGCGTCTAATCTTTGCAGAGCCATGGCGGTTAAACTGGATTCTTTTGGCGGTTCCTGCTTAAGTTCCGTGGCGATGCAACGAATTCCGCAAAGACGCTCGGAACCGTAGCGGGGTAGTTCCAAGAGAGAAAATTGGGTTTGTCGGGGGGTTCCCACTCCCACACGAATTACCTGGCCGCGACGGTTGATATAGGTGCAGAGGGGTTGATGGATATCGGTACTGATAGCCGCCAGTCTTTGGGCGAATTCTGGGGTGGTGAGAGTATCGATAGGCAAGCGTTCATGATACAGCCTTTGTAGCTGTTTCATCTGACTAGCTTTCAGTCCCTGGGTATTGCCGAAGATGGTATCGATAGGCTTTCCTCGCAATTAGGATTTTATCTATTATTTATTGTAGCGATTATGAGACTCGCTGCTCCTGGACAGCGTTTCTCATCAAGATGAAGTGTAACCTAATTTGCTGCTGATTCAGAAGTAGCGATGATGGCTTAACGCTTTACTTTCTTGGCCATTGTAGTCATGGATAAAATACCAAAGGGATACCCAAGCTGATTCTCCATTTTTTTAGAGAACGATAGACTCTCTCTCACTAACCGGAAAACCCGTTGTCGAAAAGTATTATTTAGGGTCTGCTGAAAAAGTTTGTTGGTGGGGGCAGGGTGTGGGGTGTGGGGTGTAGGGTTTTACCGATTTTGAGGTAGTCAGTTACCTAATTTTCAGGGAAAAAGTCCCGGAATTTTACCTCTGATCACTCCCAGTCCGGTACTTTTTGATTGACAAAAAGTCTAAAAGTCTTACCCAACAAGGTTTTTATATTTATTCAGCAAACCCTAGATAAAAACCAATAACTTCTCCAGTGTTTGTATCAATAGCCAATCAAATATATACCTTGACTTTTTGAGAGAATACGAAGGTTCATATCCCATCACCTTCCACCCTTATCTGACGGGGAACAGCCGCCAATTTATTATTGTTGACATAATTTTGTAACCATAGAAAACCCTACTTGACTATCTTGAGACGGATGATTCATTAGGGGTATTTCTAGACCATTTCTCTACTGTGAGAAGATAACTGGCGATCGCCGCTCTGGAATTAGCCAAGCAAATGCTGATCCTAAATCTGGTTATTAAAAACTGATTATTTATTCTCCCCTACCCCCCCCTTGCCCCTGACAGGTGTAGGTATTTTACAACTAAGAGGAAGGGGAGTAGTAAAAAGCATCAACGGGGGTGGGAGGGAAAGAACTCCAACGATGAAGGTGAATCGACAAACCTTTTAGTAAATCAGCAACTAGGGTAATAGAACCCAGAAGAAAACAAGAAATCCGACGTAAGGGTTTGAGGTTGAGAATTTTTCTAAAGGTAGTATGTTGGGGGGGAAGTTGCTCTAAATCGGGTTGAGGAGATTGATTTTCCGCTTCTCCACCCAGCATAACCATCT
>NZ_JADBVE010000376.1:0-19598 GCF_020245285.1 Microcystis sp. M31BS1 | reverse complement strand
TCCAATTCATAATTCATAATTTATGTTTGTTGAGGGCGTTTAAGTAGTAATTGGATAGCCAAAAGAATTAAACCAATGGTGACAAAAGCAAAAATAAAGGTTCCTATATCAGTTATCAGTGATCAGTTATCAGTTTACTGATCACTGAAAAGCTCCCCACTTCCCCACTTCCAATTCATAATTCATAATTTATGTTTGTTGAGGGCGTTTAAGTAGTAATTGGATAGCCAAAAGAATTAAACCAATGGTGACAAAAGCAAAAATAAAGGTTCCTAGAGAAGCTAAACCAAAAACTAAAGTGCGGACAGCACTGCCAATTCTCAAGGCGATCGGACTGTGAGCAACCATTGGTTTTGAGTAAAAAGAATGACCGATCGCTGCTGTGAGATAATAGAGAATTGTCCCCAATGCTGCCGAAATTGCCGCACCAACCAAACAGCGAGTAGGAGTAACTTTTTTGGTTTCTAATTCTGTGGTCATTCCTTTTTAGTCCTCAAATATTGCCCAGGTTAAATTTTAATTCTTTTCCCCAGCATTTTACCCGACTAGGACCAAGGATCGAGGACGGAAGGAAAAGAAGTATCGACTTGCGAGGAGGCGATCAGGTCTTGATTCTGGTCTAGTTCCCGTTTTAACTGTTCCCAATCGCCGGGGTCGGTTAACTCCTCATAAACAGGGGCAGCGAAAACGATCGTTTCCTTGTCCGATGACCAGTTTTGGGAAGAAAGGACTAGATTAGTCAAATCAGGTAACTCCTGGTCGAGAATAGTTGTATTTGCGCTCTTAGGAAAATTTTTGAGCGAATTTAGGTTAATTTCTTGCTTTAATGACTGTAATTCACCATTGAGAGCTTTTAATAACTGCTCGATCGCCTCGATTCTCCCGAAAACATCCGAGGGAATCTCAGGATTATTGGCAGCAGAGAGGGGGGGCAAAGTGAATTGATCAGCTATGACGCGCTCGATTTCCTCTAGGGTAGTATAACCTTGACAGACTAATTCTAAACCGTAGGTGAGGAGAGACTTAAATCCTGCCTGTGTTGCCGCTTTTTTGAGCATATCGGCGGGTTTCTTCGCAGCGATGAAAGTTTTGAGGTGAGGGGTAATCGTGATCACTTCAAAGACCCCGATCTGGGACTGATAACCGATGCCGTGACAATGACGGCATAATCTGCCTTTTTCCCGCGCTTGGATGATTTCTTCGGCAGTGAGGGAATTAGCTTTATAAAAGCTGTATTGAGCAGCTTGGGCGGGAGAAAGACCAAATTTAGCTAATTCTTCCCTTTTTGGTTGATGTTTCAGCCGACAAACCGGACAAACCCGTCGCACCAGTCTTTGATTGATCACTCCAATGAGGGTATCAGCCACTAAGGCCGGCTCCGCTAATTGATTGAGGCGAGCGATCGCAGCAAAGGCATCATTGAGGGGTAAACTAGAAATAACTAAATGTCCAGTCAAAGCCGCTTCTAGAGCATGGGTAAGGGTGGAAGAATCCGCCAGGCGATCGATGCCGATGATGTCTAGGTCTTGATTCCGGAAAGAGGGCAAAATCGAGGCATAATCTTGGCCTTGACCATCAGCGATTTCCACTTGGGTAATACCATTAAGGCTGCGTTCGATCGAGGTTTCCAGGGTAGCGATATTAACCCCACCCCGGTTTCGATGGGCTAGTAGAGAATAGAAACTGGTGGAACAGCCGCCTCTGGCCGGTGCGGTGAGCAGAATTAACCCCGCCTGGCAATCAATCATGGTGCGTACCAGTTTACAGGTTTCTTGGCTAGCAATCAACTCATCGAGGGGCCAAAGTGGGGATCGAGAATCAAAAACCCGCAGCAGAATTTTTTCTCCCTGTTGACGAGGTAGGGTGTGGAGACGAAAATCTATTTTGCGACCGGAAAAAGTTATGGTCATTTTTCCCTGTTGGGGGCGCGATTTTTCGCTGAAATCGAGGTTAGCCAGAATTTTTAACCGTGAGATAATCCCTGGGGTCGCTTCTGGAGAAATCGGTTCCCAGGCAGAACGCAGGAGACCATCTTGGCGAAAACGGACAGTTAATTGATTTTCTTGGGGTTCTAGGTGAATTTCCGTCGCTTTACTTTCGATGGCTTGAACCAGGATATTATTAACGACACTGACGATCGTCCCTTGATTGGCCTGTTGAATCAGACCGAGATCCTCGTCGGCTAATTTGCAGTTGAGATGGGGGAGAGATTGGCCATCTTCAAAAAGGCCGGTTATGTCAACTATGGTCTCTAGCTCTTGTTCTTGGGGAAGAAAATGGCCAGATAGGGCTTCTTCTTGGCGATAACGATAGATTTCGACCAATTTCTGGTAATCTGCTCGATCGATGACACGACGTTCAAACTGCAATTCTTGATCCCGGAGGATACGACGTAAATCATCGAGAATTTGCTGATTAGCGGGATCCACCATGGCTAGGTGAAGGACATTGGGATCGGATTCTTGTTTTTGTAGGGGCAGGATCTGATAACGACGGCAAATTTCAAAGGGAAGGACCGTGCGAAACAGATTCTCGATTTCTCTCCAGTCGATCGTCTCACTTTCAGGGTCAAGATATTCTACCCCATACTTGGCTTTTAATTTTGACAGTTGTTCGAGTCGGTAGTATGCCAGTGCCTCTTTGGGTAAAGGACGGCCGGTGATCAGGGGTAAAATTGCCCGTAGAGGCAGATGACTTTTCTGCTTCTCGATCATTGCCTTTTGTAGTTGCGGGATAGTGACATAACCCGATTGCACTAACTTTTGGGCAAAGGAAGGCAGCTTGGTCTGAAGTTTCTCGTTTGCTGATGACATGGAATAGAGCCAGTAAAGACTGTACAACCCACTACATCCCTTAGTATTCCCATTTTTTCACCGCAGCTAACAGGTAAAAGAAAATTTATCCCACTTTCCGCACTTCTTAACATTCAATTGATAATTTTTACTGATATTTTGCTTAAAACCCATTGCTAGTAGGGACTATAGCTACAATGATTGATTTTTCTCAAGGTGAAGAATTGTAATTTTTTCTCAGAAAAAATCAATTATTGAAAATGTTCTCAATAGTAGTTTCTATGAAGCTTTTTCGTCAAAATATCTTGGGGAATGTAAAAATATATAAAAGTATATGAAGATGTGCGGAATGTCGGATTTATCGTCGCCTACTTATAGCGTTTCTCATCAAGACGAAGTGTAACCTGATTTGGTATCGACTGCTGACGACCGACTCCCCAAAAGGAAAACTTCCTACCTCATCATTTAGGATAACTGCTATAAAAAGAGCAGAAGAGGTCATGGTTTCTAGGTTATGCTTGTTAAAGGTATCTTTCTTATCCTACACTTGTAACATCAATCTGTTTAGTATTTGGGAGAAAAAAATTATGCGGACAGGGGAGATGGGGAAATGGACAGAAAGATTCGAGCATTTATACTAAAATCTAAGATAGCCGGTATAATATCGTCTCAGGGATCAAAACGGAAGCTTAGAATAGATAAAATATGTGGACTTTTATTGATTTATTTGCCGGTATAAAAGGATTTAGAATCGCCTTAGAGAATCTCGGTTGTCAATGCGTTTTTTCCTCGGAAATCGATCCTCACTCCCAAAAGGTTTACTTAGCTAACTATGGTCATTTACCCGATAATCAAGACATCAGAAAATTAGAGGCAAAAACTGTCCCCGATCATGATATACTGTGCGGCGGGTTTCCCTGTCAAGCGTTTAGTATCGCCGGCAGAAAACACGGTTTTGAAGATGCACGCGGAACCTTATTTTTTGAAGTTGCCCGGATCTTACACGAAAAGAAACCGAAAGCTTTTATCTTAGAAAATGTCCAGGGTTTAGTCCATCATGATCGAGGTAAAACTTTAAAAACTATTTTAGATATATTAGAAAAGGATTTGCATTATTTTGTCCCTAGTCCCCAGATTTTAAATGCCAGATATTTTGGGGTTCCTCAAAACCGTCCCCGAATTTTTATCGTCGGTTTTCGAGAGGATTTAAATATTTACTATTTTTCCTATCCTCAACCAACCCATCAAGAAACTTGTCTCAAAGATATCCTAGAAGAAAAGGAAGTCAGCGTTAAATATTATCTCTCTAATCAGTATTTAGAAACTTTGTTTAAACACAAGGACAGACACCAAAATAAAGGTAATGGGTTCGGTTATGAGATTATTTCTCCCGATGGTATCGCTAATGCTATTGTGGTGGGAGGTATGGGAAAAGAAAGAAATTTAGTTATCGATAAAAGACTGACTAATTTCACTCCCGTTACTCGCATTAAGGGAGAAGTAAATAAATTATTCGTCCGCAGAATGACTCCCAGAGAATGGGCAAGATTACAGGGATTTCCCGATAGTTTTCAGATTGTTGTTAGTGATGTCCAAGCTTATAAACAGTTCGGTAATTCTGTGGCTATTCCCGTGGTAGAAGCGGTGGCAAAAGAGGTGATTAAAGCTTTAGATTTATCCAGAGATTCTCAAGAAAATATCAGCCTTAAAGACCTACAGGGGAGACAATTAGATTTATTGTCAATCTGAGGAAAAATAGCAATTGTTTCTAGGTGTTTGGGTATATTAAGTAGGTGGGTGGAATTAAATATAAGATGAACGTAGGTTGGGTTGAAGCATGAAACCCAACGCCCGCATGGGTTACGCTACCGCTAACCCATCCTACAAATAATTGTGCCTCCCTACTTAATAATAGTTATTATTGGAACGATGCGATCGCTGTTTAGGCTCGACTCTAACTGGATTAACAGTGGACTTGTTGCATAATTAATTTTCGAGAGTTCAAAAATGGGAAAAATAGCCATGAGGTAACAATAAAAAGAGCAGCAGAGGTGATGGTTTCGCCGGTTGTGCTTGTTAAAGGTATCTTTCTTATACTACACTTGTAACACCAATAGGTTTTAGTATTCGGGAGAAACAATTATGCGGACAATCACACGCACCACCACTACCGATATGGAAGTCACCAGCATTCGTCTGGAAAGAGTCCTCAAAGACAAGCTGAAAGAGATTTCCGGCAATCAAGGATATCAAGCACTCATTCGCGATGTCTTGTGGAATTTCGTTCAGCAGAAATCAGGAGATTATCGACCTCAGTTTTGTGCCAGCGATATAAGGGCAGTATTTAACGCTACAGCCAGAAAAAATGAGATTTGCGCTCTTACAGGCAATTTAATCCCCGCTAATGAAACAATGTTGTTAGGTTTGACCATCCATGGCGATTTAGTCCCGTTGAGTATGGATAGTTATACCAATTTAAAATAAGTTTGACTAGGGTGGGGCAGAATCCAGTATAGTTAGTCCTCACCCAAGGGAGATGGGAAGTGGGAATTATAAATTTAAATTATCAATTATGAATTGAGAGGTGGGGAGTTTTTTGCCGTGAACAGTGAACTGATAACTGATAACTGATAACTGATAACTGATGACTGAAGCGATTTTACGAGTGGTTTTAATCAATCCGCAAATTCCGCCAAATACGGGAAATATTGCCCGTACTTGCGCCGCAACGAGGACAGAATTGCATTTAGTTGGTCCCTTGGGTTTTGAAATTAGCGATCGCTATCTGAAGCGGGCCGGCTTAGATTATTGGCCTTATGTAAAACTTATGTACTACTTGACAATCGATGACTTCTGTGAATATCAACAAAAGAGCGGCGGAAGGGCGATCGGGTTTAGCGTGCGCGGCAGCAGTAGTTATGTGGAATACAGCTATCAAAGCGGAGATTGGCTACTTTTTGGCAGTGAAACCGACGGTATTCCGGCAGATTTATTAAATAAGTGCGATGACACGGTTTATATTCCCATGGCAGAACCGGGGGTGAGAAGTTTAAATCTTTCCGTTAGTGTGGCGATCGGATTATTTGAGGCCAGACGACAATTGGGATTTATTCGTTAGTGGGACATTTTGCTATATAGGGTCTGCTGAAAAAGTTTTTCGTGGGGACAGGGTGTGGGGTGTGGGGTGTGGGGTGTGGGGTTTTACCGGTTTTGAGGTGGCCAATTACCTAATTTTCAGGGAAAAAGTGCCTCAATTTTCCCCCTCATCACTCCCATGCCTGGTACTTTTTGATTGACAAAAAGTCTAAAAGTCTTACCCAACAAGGTTTTTACCATTATTCAGCCAGCCCTATATAAACAGGGCAAATAAACTAAATTGAGCAAAAAATCAGAAAATTGCTTTTATTTAGCTCATTTTTGCCCATATCAGGAAAAATAGAGATCGCAGTCAATTTTGTCCGTAATAACAGCAAGAAATTATGTGGATTATCCTAGCGCAAATTAATTTTTGCTCCTTTCTAATCCCATAATTTATTGAAAATAAAAAGGCAAGATTAGGCTCATGAATATCTTCGACCTTACTCCCAATACTTTTCGCAATTTACAGCTTTTTAATCGGCAAAAATCCACCTCTGGCTTAACTCAAGTCGAGATGTTAGTTACCCTAATTTTATTAGGAATTCTCTTAACCATTGCCCTTTCTGTTTATCATCGTTTAATGGCTTGGATTCGCTTAAATATCGCCACCTTTGAAATATCACAACAGTGGAAAAATACCCGTTATCAAGCCACAGGAGGAGGTTCTCATCCCCTATCTTTGTGCATGGCAGCAAGTGAAACTGAACAGATTAAAGTGGCAAAAGTGCAAGGGGATGAATGTGAAAATGTCACCGATTGGACTCCCATCACTCCTGGTGTTAGCATCGATACTGATAATTCTACCCTACGCCGAGTTAGTGGACCTGTGGGTAATCAAGGTACAATTTATCGCGCTAGTTGGGCCGATACAAAGGGGGGGTTAGGGGGTTCTTGGGGACAGTTAGGCAGAATTACTTTAGTTGCTTCCGGTACACCCGACAAACGCTGTTTATTTTTATTCCGTGTTGACGGTAGTTGGGATATTCGCCAAGATAATAGATGTGTGCTTTAAAGCGGCAAAAGTTATCGTCATCTAAGGGAGGGTATCAGCCCAAAATCTAACATCAAGGGACACTTTACAGCAAAATGTCGAGAGAGCCAGGCTCAAAAATCTAGAATCCTGACTGATAGCCTTTCTGGGGGGAAACTTAGACGGTTTTCAGTCCGTCTGGGATTACACTAGAAAATACTCACTTATTCGATCGAGCCGTTCATGATTATTTCCGTCGTAGCACTGAAGGGAGGGGTCGGGAAAACCACCACATCGATTCATTTGGCCGCCTATTTTCAAGAAAAAGCGCCCACCCTATTGATTGATGCGGATAAAAATCGTTCGGCTCTCCATTGGTCACGGGAAGATACCCTTCCTTTTATGGTAGCGTCCCAAGCTGGAGCGACGGGACTGGTGAAACAATACACTCATATTATCGTCGATACCCAGGCCCGGCCGGAGCCGGACGAGTTAAAAGATTTAGCTCAGGGCAGCGATTTATTAATCTTACCCACCACTCCCAATCATCTCGATATCGATGTCACCATTAAAGCGGCAGAATTGCTGTCCACGATGACCGATAATTATCGAGTTCTTTTAACCCAAGTGGATTCACGGACAAAAACAGGACGAGAAGCTCGGAAAGCTCTAGAAGAAGCAAAATTACCCCTATTTAAGCGAGAAATTCCCCGTTTAGTTGCTTTTGAACGAGCGGCCGAAAAGGGAGTCATCGTCAAAGATTATCCCGACCCCCGGTCGAATTTCGGTTGGCTTTGTTACCAAGCGGTCGGTAAAGAAATTTTTGCCCTAATGACATAAATTGTTAAAAAAGTTAATATTAATATTTGTGTCATTTTTCCCCAAAAAGATACTTAATCTGCATGGGGACTTTTTGTAATCTTCCGTTAAGTGTTCACTCCTAAATCGGTAAAGTCTGAGACAATCAAAAAAGTCTGACTGTAGGAGAACCCTCTATGAAATTGGCCTATTGGATGTACGCGGGTCCCGCTCATATTGGCACGTTAAGGATCGCCAGTTCCTTTAAAAATGTTCATGCTATCATGCACGCTCCTCTGGGAGACGATTATTTTAACGTCATGCGCTCGATGCTGGAAAGGGAGCGTAATTTTACCCCCGTCACTGCTAGTATTGTCGATCGTAATGTTTTAGCCCGGGGTTCCCAAGAAAAAGTCGTCGATAATATTGTTCGCAAAGATCGCGAAGAAAGTCCCGATTTAATCGTTTTAACCCCCACCTGTACCTCCAGCATTCTCCAAGAGGATTTACAAAACTTTGTCGAAAGAGCGCGACAGGATGCCCAAGGAGATGTGCTGCTGGCCGATGTTAACCACTATCGCTATAATGAACTACAAGCGGCCGATAAAACCCTCTATCAAATTATCAAATATTATCTCGATAAGGCCCAGAGAAAAGGGGAAATTATCTCCCAGAAAACCCCTAAACCTTCGGTTAATATTATCGGTATTACTACCCTCGGGTTCCATAACCAACATGATCGCACAGAATTAAAGCGGTTAATGGCAGATTTGGACATTGAAGTTAATGAAATTATCCCCGAAGCTGCCTCGGTGGAAAACTTAAAAAATCTGCCCCGCGCTTGGTTTAATCTGGTTCCCTATCGAGAAGTGGGATTAATGACAGCCAAATATCTCGAAAGCGAATTCGCTATGCCCTACGTTGATATTACCCCCATGGGAGTGGTGGAAACAGCCCGCTGTATTCGCCAAATTCAAGAGGTAATTAATGCCCAAGGTGCGGCAGTAGATTACGAAGATTTTATCAATGAACAAACTTTGCATATCTCCCAAGCTGCTTGGTTTTCTCGTTCCATCGACTGTCAGAATTTGACAGGGAAAAAAGCGGTGGTTTTTGGTGATAATACCCACGCAGCCGCTATGACAAAAATTCTCGCCAGAGAGATGGGAATCCATGTGGTTTTAGCGGGTACTTATTGCAAGTATGATGCCGATTGGTTCCGGGAACAAGTGAGTGAATATTGCGATGAAGTGTTAATTAGTGATGATAATGGGGCGATCGGAGACGCTATTGCTCGATTAGAACCAGCGGCGATATTTGGTACTCAAATGGAACGTCACGTCGGCAAACGTTTAGATATTCCCTGTGGAGTAATTGCTGCACCTATTCATATCCAAAATTTCCCCCTCGGTTATAAACCTTTCTTAGGTTACGAAGGCACTAATCAGATCGCCGATTTGGTCTATAATTCCTTTACTTTGGGTATGGAAGATCACCTATTAGAGATATTTGGTGGTCATGATACTAAAGAGGTAATTACTAAAGGTATTTCGGCAGATTCTGACCTAAATTGGAATAAGGAAGCTACGGTAGAATTGCAGAAAATACCCGGTTTTGTGCGGGGGAAAGTCAAACGAAATACCGAAAAATTTGCCCGGGAGCGAGGTATTGGTGAAATAACTTTAGAGGTAATGTATGCCGCTAAAGAATCCGTAGGAGCTTAATCATTTCTTGGGGCTGAAAGTTAACAGCATTCAGCCCTATTTTTTAGTTATCTACTTAATCCCTTAAGTATTCTTTCTTCTACTCCTTTCCCCTGAATTAACACTCCAAATCCTCCTAAACCGGTGGGATTGATTAATTGATGTAGGGCATCTCGACGCTGAAATATAGTTAATATATCGCTCTTTCCTTGAGAAAGTTGATTTAATCTATCCCCTAATCCCAAAGCCATTAAAAATAATCCTTGCTGAGTAAAACCGAGATTTTTTAAGCCTAATTTCTCCCCTTGACGTTGTAAAGCAGTAAAATCCACATGAGTGGTAATATCTTGTTCTCCCACCCAGAAATAAGCATGATCATGACGCTGATGTTGTCGATAACATTGTAGGGTTCCTTGACTTCTTTGGGGATGATAATATTTTTCGGCAGTGTAACCGTAATCTATGGTTAAGATATAACCTCGATCGAGTTTCCGATTAACGGTTTCTAACCAGTCTAAAGCTAATAAGTTTACCTCGGTTTGATAACCCTCCGGATAAAGTGGGGAAGGAATATTTATCCCCACTAAATCAAAATAGTCTTTGATTCTGTCGGTGGATAAATCTGTGATAATCTCCTGAAAAGGTTCCCCCAATCCCAGATAAATTTCTCGTAATTCTCCCGACTCGATCACAACTCGATGGACAGGAAAAGCATCGATTAACTCATTACTAAACACACAACCCACAAGGGAATTATCAGCTAAATTCGGCCAACTTTGCCAAGATACCAGGGAATATCCCGCTAAAGTTGCCCTTTGTCTTTCCCTGAGTTTCTGAGATTGTTCGATAATTATATAACTGAGATTTTGATAAAAATCAGCATAGCTATCACTCAAATAATCAAGGATATCCTTCGCTAAAATTCCCGAACCTGCTCCCACTTCCACTAAAGTAAATCCAGGCGAATTGCCCAAAAATTCCGCCATCTCGACAAATTGCTCTGCCAACAATTGGCCAAAATCTGCCCCTAGGGACGAGGAAGTAAAAAAATCTCCTTTTGAGCCAATTTCTACTTTTCCAGAGGTGTAATAGCCATAATCGGGGTGATAGAGAGCTAAATCCATCCAGCGATCAAAGCTAATTCGACCCGCTGCTGATTGTTTAATTTCCTCTAGGATGATTGCTTCTAAATTCATCTTGATCAGGGAAGTGGGGAAGATTTTTCAGTTATCAGTAAACAGTAAACAGTAAACAGTAAACAGGTAAGTAGTCATGCAAAATAAATTTCCTAGTGAAGACAGGCAAGAGGCAATAGGCAAGAGGCAAAAGCTTTATCGAAATGTGTAATTAATTTTGCCTAGGTACTTATAAATATAAAGATAACTAACTAATTAACTTAAAACTTACATCTGATAACTTAAAACTTACATCTGATAACTGATAACTGATAACTGATAACTGATAACTGATTTACTCTCCCGCATGATAGGAACTGCGGACTAGCGGCCCAGACCTAACCTGAGAAAACCCCATTTTTTGGGCAATTTCTCCTAACTCGCTAAATTCTGAGGGAGTCCAATATTTCTGTACGAGCAAATGTTCCAGAGAAGGACGCATATATTGACCAATAGTAACTCGATCGCAGTCGATCGCGCGTAAATCTGCCAAAGTCTCGATAATTTCCTCTTTTGTCTCACCGTGACCGACCATTAAGCCAGATTTCGTCGGAATTGAGCGATCGATTTCCTTAACATAACGCAAAACCGCCAAAGAGCGATCATATTTAGCCCCGCGTCTAACCGGCCCTTGCAAACGGCGCACCGTCTCGATATTGTGATTGTAACAGGCAGGTTTTGCCCCTACCACCGTCGCCACCCGTTCCTGTTGACTTCCCTTGCCTCCAGCAAAATCCGGGGTTAGCACCTCAATTAAAGTGTGGGGATTGAGTTCGCGAATGGCTGTCATCGTCCGCACGAACCAACTGGCTCCGCCGTCTTCCATATCATCTCTGGCCACAGAAGTCAAGACAACGTAACTTAAATTTAACAATTGCACCGCTTCCGCCACTTTTTGCGGTTCCTCCACATCGAGAGGCATGGGTGCATGACCCTTATCCACTTGACAAAAAGCACAGGACCGGGTACAGGTAGGGCCCATCAACAAAAAAGTCGCCGTACCTTGGGCATAACATTCGCCGCGATTGGGACAGCGACCTTCCTCGCAGATAGTATGAATGTTCCTTTGTTTGATAATGCGCTGAACCGTGGAAATTTCGCTAGATTTGCCGAGTGAACGCCGTAACCAAGCGGGTAAAGACGTAATTTCCTCGCGCCACTGTGGGGGTATATTGGACATGAGAACTTAAGTAAAGTGTTGGGGATTTCAGTTATCAGTTATCAGTGGGGGGGGTGGGGAGAGGGACGACTAACTCCCCAAAACAAAAACTTCCTATCTCACCATAAAGATAACTGCTATAAGCTGAGAAAGCGGGTAAAGATCATTGTTAATCAAAAAGGAAACTTGGGCAATGGGACGACGGCAACGGAGAAAAATTTTCAATCTGGTCATTCAAGGATTGGCGGGTTGCCTCTTAGTTAGTATATGTGTTCTTAATTCCCTGCCATCCCTGGCCCAAAATTTTCTGGTTCCATTTGCATCTCCCACGGGGACAAGGATTTTTGTAGCCGGGGATATAGAATATACTTCCGTGTATTTAGATGGATTTGCCTTATTTGAGATTGCCTCCCAAGATTTTACCGCTTCTGAGGCCCAGGAACTCTCCCCAGTACAAAGACGGGCTAGGCGCATTGAAAGAGGCTTAAATAATATTATCAATGGGGGTTTCGATCCGACAACCTTGCAAGTCAGTCCGGCGACTCTCAATAATTTAACCGTGATTGTGGCTAGGGATAACCAGAATTTACCGCAACAGGTAATTCTGACAGTAACAGAAGTTGATGCCCTGATCGATTCTTCTTCGGTTGACGATTTAGCAGACCGATGGGTCAAAATCATCAAAACAGCTTTGCTCCAAGCTTGGCAAGAACGTCAACCCGCCGCTCGCCGACAACAGGTAATGACTGCCGCTATAATTATTTCGGGGCTAATTTTCTTAAGCTGGGTATCAATTTGGTGGCAGAAACGTTTAAGAAATCGCTTTAATCTCCTCAAAAAACAGGCTAAAAGTCAATCTGATCGAAATTTAGCCATAAATTCCCCCCCCAGAAAAGATCGCTCCCAAGAGCCGATTTTAGCCGCTCTAGAAGATTCCTCTAATTTCCGTCAACAGGCTGATATTCAGCGACAACTGACGTTAAATATTCTCTGGAAAAGACTGGCTCTTATTGGACTGATACTGCTCTGGTTTGGCGGAGTAGCGGCGATTTTGTATGTATTTCCTGAAACTAGGCTAGAAGGACGGGGGATAATTCGTATTCCTTTACAGATTTTTATTATCTGGTTGCTGATGACATCAGTGAGCAATATGGTTAATCTCTACGTTAATTTTCGGCTACGGGAGTGGGTAGAGGAAGGAGCGGTTTTTTCGGAAAATTTGGAAAGGAGGATTCTGCGCGCTCCCACTTTATTAGAAGTTGGGCGAGAAATGATCACATTTATCGCCATTTTTCTAGGAATTTTGATTTTTTTGAGTTGGATGGGTCTTTCTTTCGCCTTTTTACTCACGGGAGCCGGTTTAGTGGGAGCATTGCTCACCTTTGCCTTTCAGGATCTTTTAAAAGATTGGATTAACGGTTTTCTGATTGTCTTTGAAGATCAGTACACTGTCGGTGATATGATCCAGTTTCAGGAGTTTATCGGTTTGGTGGAAAATATGAGTTTGCGAGCGACTCAATTGCGGGCTGCCGATGGACGTTTAATCACTATTGCCCATAACCAAATTATTAGCGCACACAACCTCAGTAAAGATTGGGCGCGGGTCAATTTTACCATTGAAGTCGCCTATCAGACCGAGCCAGATGTGGCGATCACTTTAATGGCAGCCATCGCTGAAAATATGGCTGCAGATCCACAATGGCAAAAAGATATCATCGATCCCGTGCAGGTTGCTGGTGTTAGTCGGGTTTCTCACACGGGGATGGAAATTATGCTCAGAATTGTCGTTAAAAGATTACGACAATGGGACATAGAAAGAGAGTATCGTCGTCGTCTAAAAATTGCTTTTGAGGAGAAGGGAATTCACATCGGTATTCCCCAACAAAGTTTCCTGATAGCACAAGATAGAGAAGAATTCAAAGGACAGTTTTAAAGGGGAGTGATACTAAATCCTGTTTAAAAGGTATAGGAGAGTGGGGTGTGGGGATAAGGGAGAAACAATTCATAACTTGAGAGTTAATCACACTATTAAAAACGGATTTGTTATCAGTGCAGTTATCACTCCGCGTCCTGTAGGGGCGAAGCATTCGGATAGAAAATCTCCGGTTTCACCGATAGGTTATTGCCCGAATGCTTCGCCCGTACTTTTTGCCGCAAACCCTAAGTAAAAAATTGCCGTCTTTTCACTGATTACTGATCACTGATCACTGTTTGGTAGATTTAAACTAGGTTAGGTTAGATATCCTAACCTAGAAAATTTTTAGGAAGCTAAGGCTACCTCGACTATTTGTTGTAGTTCCCCATTTTGATAGAGTTCGATCATAATGTCGGAACCGCCAATAAACTCACCGTTGATATAGACTTGGGGAATAGTCGGCCAATTGGAATACTCCTTAACTCCTTGTCTTAACTCCTGATCTTCCAGAATATCGACAGTTTCGTAGGAAACCCCCAGAATATTGAGAATTTGTATGACGTTATTCGAGAAACCACACTGAGGCATTAATTTATTGCCCTTCATGAACACAAGAACTTTGTTATTCTGAACTAATTGATCGATTCTGTCCTTAGTTTCGGGTGTCATAGGTCTAGTAGCTAGAATTTGAGCAAGAATAGCCAATCCTGAGACGTGGCATATCCTATCAGTTTAGCACAAGCCGTTGAGATAGCCTTAAAAAGGCAGGTCTTCGTCCTCCTCCAAACTCTCTAAAATTTCGTTAACATCAGGTCTCCCGCGCACGATAGTCATATTTTCCAGAGACTTATTAACTTTAGTTTCTACGGCCGAATTTTCTGGCAGTGAATAACCCATATTGACCACTTCACCATCAAAAGATTTCGCTAACTTTTGAGCGGCCGCCAAAATTTCACTAACATCGACATCTTGATCCAATGTCTCTAAAGATGAATCAAAATTTAAGATTTTTTGGGGCAGTTCTGTGCTAGGAGTTTTTGGGGTTCCCGATGCGGTGATCTTTGCTTCTTTTTTCTCGATAATTGCTTCTTTGACTGGAGGAATATCCACCACAGTCATAACTTTATTTTCGGGAGTTATTGGTGGGGTTGGTGCGGTTTCTGGTGGTGGTTGTATCCTGGCCGCTGGGGATGGGGAAACTTCCGCAGCCATGGCAGCAGTGGCGGAACCTACCTGTAAATGGACTTTAATCCGGCGCTGAAAAACTGCCTCGAAAGCTGACTCAATATTAGTCAAGCGTAGCCGGGCCATTTTTAATAATTGTTCCGAAGATATACTTAAATAAGCACTCGATTCTTCCATATTAAAAAGACTGCCATGCTGACGTAGGAGAGTGCGAGTAGTGGGGGGTTCCATTACTTCTAAAACCTGCTGCCAAATTTGTTCATGATTGTCATCACTGGCAACAGTTTTAACCTCAGTTTTCGGCACTGCGACGCTAGTTGTCGGGGTGATAACTGGCGGTTTTATCGGTTCATTAACCGGTGCCGGCGCTGTGATCACTTCCGGGGGCCTCTCGGCGCTGGTTTGGGGACGGGAAGGCGCTACCGTGGCAACTAGCGGAATCACCTGTGCTTGCGGTAACAGTCCTAATAGAGTGACTTCTAACCAGAGACGGGGTTGAGTGGTGTTTTTTAGTTGTGTTTCGCTGTCTTTAAGCAGTTGTTGACCGCGGAGAATTTCCTCTAAAGACCAAGTACGCGCTTCCGTACATAATTCCTGCCAAGTGGGAGCGGTGACAGCCACCATTTCTGGACGATTAGGGGCGGTTTTGGCTAAAAGTAGGTTTAAATAGAATCCGGCTAGATTTTGCAAGACGATTAAAGGTTCCTTCCCGCGATTCATCAGATGGCGACATTGTTCGATAACTTGATCGGGAATATTGCCATGAATGACTTTAAGCAGGGTTAAGAGGTCTCTTTCGGGGACTGCACCGACCAAATCCCAGACTCGCTCGGCCGTAATCGTTCCTGCGAGTAAACTTAATTGATCGAGGAGACTTTCGGCATCGCGTAAACCACCGTTAGCGATCTGAGCCACCAGGGTTAATGCTTCTAGGTTAATATCGATCGCTTCTATTTGGGCGATTTTTTGCAGGTGTGCCACCATCGCATCGAGAGCAATACGGCGATAATCAAAGCGTTGACAACGGGAGATGATGGTAGGCAAGACACGCTGAGGATCCGTGGTAGCAAGCACAAAAATCACTCGATCCGGCGGTTCTTCCAGAGTTTTCAGCAAGGCATTAAAGGCCGCCGTACTGAGCATATGGCAGTTATGAACTAATAACCCATTGGCAACAAAATTATGATTGTCCTCCACTTCTAGGTCATAGACGCTTTCTGTGTCACCTTCTTGAATCCCTATCACTTCCTCGAAATTTGTCAGCCATTGAGGGGATTTTATGATACTAGGCCTGTATTGCACCGCAGCCACATTCACAGGGGATAGGATCTGATCGCCGATTTTGAGATTTTTTGCTTGTATCCATGCTTTTTCTGTCTTAATCAAATGATTACCAGTGCAATTAATCGTCCGATTTCTGGTTTGAATGGTTAAAGTTGCTTTTACGCCTCGGTTTAGCCATCGCAGGACTTTTTTATATTCCCACTCTCCGCTGCTCTCGTTGTAACTGAGAACTCGTTTTCCGAGAATCTCAGGATGATTAATGGGGATTAATCCCGTTTCGGTGAAAACAAGGCTATCCCCAGTCAGGCATTCATCGATGACATAGACTTTATAACGACATTGGACGGGGGCAAATTGCGATCGCTCGATAATTTCCCGAATGTTATCCACACCCGTATTACTAGCGGCATCAATTTCGATCACGTCTAGGGCTGAACCATTGGCGATCGCTTGACAGACGGAACATTTACCGCAGGGAATCGGTGTCGGATGGTCACTAGACAGACAGTTGAGGGATTTGGCTAAAATTCGCGCCGAGGAGGTTTTCCCCGTGCCTCTGGGTCCAGTAAATAGGTATGCAGGAGCGATTCGCTCACTGATTAAGGCATTACTCAGGGTCGTGGCGATCGCTGATTGTCCCACCAAATCGGCAAAGGTTTGGGGACGATACTTATGATGTAGAGGTTCGTAGGTCATGACTGGCTGAAAACTTTTTCCCCACCCTAGAGACTACTATTATCCTATGCCGATTCTTTTTCGGCATGAGAACAAGTGTATGCTTTTTATCTAGCCAGTTGTAATGCGGGATTTGCATCATAAAAATGGCAATTTGGCCAAGGCTTCTAATAAATTGTATTAATAACTACAATTTGGCCGAGAAAATCTGCGGACTATCTTAGTATGCCCAAAGATAGCGCCACTAATCAGACCCACTGCTTATGACTGAATCTACAAAAACCCAATGTCCTTACTGTGGAGTAGGTTGTGGTTTGACAGTCACCCCCCCCGCGTCGGCCGGACAAGCATGGAAAGTCTTTGGGGACAAGTCCCACCCCTCCAGTCAAGGTATGGTCTGTGTTAAAGGGGCTACCGTAGCGGAATCAATCGATAAAAATCGCCTCAAAACCCCGATGATCCGCGATTCTCTCCAAGAGCAATTCCGTCCTTGTGCCTGGGAAGAAGCCCTCGATCGCATAGTTAACCGTATCCAAACTCTAATCGCTCAGGGGGAAAAGGAAAGTATCTGTCTATACGGTTCGGGACAATTTCACACCGAAGATTACTACATCGCCCAAAAACTGGTCAAGGGCTGTCTGGGAGTCAATAACTTTGATGCTAATTCCCGTCTCTGTATGTCTTCGGCCGTGGCCGCTTATCGGGACAGTTTCGGGTCCGACGGTCCCCCCTGCTGTTACGATGACCTAGAATTAACCGATTGTGCCTTTCTGGTGGGGACAAATACGGCCGAATGTCACCCCATCATCTTTAACCGTCTGCACAAGTATCTCAAAGGTAACAAAGAAGCGAAATTAATCGTCGTTGATCCCCGCAGGACAAAAACCGCCGAGGCCGCTAATCTCCACCTCGCCATTAACCCGGGGACTGATATTGACCTATTTAACGGTATTGCTCACCTGTTACTGAATTGGGGTGCGATCGATACCTATTTTATCGATAAATGTACCCGGGATTTCGGCAAATACGCCGAAATTATCGGCCATTATCCCCCCGAAATAGTCGCCCCTAAATGCGGCATCCCCATCGAGGATTTAGAAAAGGCTGCCCGCTACTGGGCCGAATCGAAAAGAGTGCTTTCCCTCTGGTCGATGGGTATCAATCAATCTAGGGAAGGCACGGCCAAAGCCCGCACTTTAATCAATTTACACCTAATGACGGCTAATATCGGTAGGCCGGGGGCCGGTCCTTTTTCCCTAACCGGACAACCCAACGCCATGGGGGGACGGGAAGCCGGCGGCCTCTGCCATCTTCTCCCCGGTTATCGTTCCGTCAAAAATCCCCAACACCGGGCCGAAGTGGAACAAGCTTGGGGTTTACCTGCTGGTCGGATTTCTCCGGTCCCCGGTCGCGATGCTTGGAGTATGATTACCGGTTTGGAGACGGGAGAGGTGAAATTGCTTTGGATTGCCGCTACTAATCCGGCTGTTAGTATGCCTGATCTAGAACGTACCAAGGCGGCCCTGTTAAAATCACCTTTTACTGTTTATCAGGATGCCTACTATCCCACGGAAACCAGTGCCTACGCCCATTTATTACTGCCAGCGGCCCAATGGGGCGAAAAAACGGGAACAATGACCAATTCTGAGCGCATGGTGACGTTAAATAAGGCTTTTCGCCCTCCCGTCGGTCAAGCTAGGGCCGACTGGCAAATTTTTGCCGAAGTTGGTCGCCGTTTGGGGTTTCAGGCACAATTTAATTTTCAGGATTCGGCCGAGGTATATTCCGAGTTTATCCGGTTGACATATAAACGTCCTTGTGATATGACGGCGATTAATTATGAGCGCCTGGCCGAGACTCCCCGACCGTGGCCCGATTCCATCGATGAAATTTCCGCCCCTAAAACCGCTAATTCCGGGGAATTACTAGGTAATTTAGTTAAAGATGACGATAAAAGCCAAAAAACAGCCGCAAAACGCCTTTATACCGATGGTAAATTTAATACTGCCGATGGACGTGCTGTTTTCGCAGCCTACCACAGTAAAGGTCTAGCGGAACCCCCGGACGATGATTATCCCCTAGTGTTGACCGTGGGGCGTTTGTACGGTCACTGGCACACCCAAACCCGCACCGGCCGCATCGAGAAAATTGTCAAAATGCACCCCGCACCTTTTCTGGAAATTCATCCCCAAGATGCGGCAAAATTGGGCATAGAAGCTGGGGAATGGGTGGAGGTGCGTTCTCGTCGCGGTTCTGCCCGTTTTCCCGCTTTAATTACCAAAGCAATTGCTCCTAATTGTGTCTTTGTGCCGATGCACTGGGGGGCCCTATGGGCAGAAAATTCTGAGGCCAATAGTCTCACCCATCCGGCCGCTTGTCCGATTTCCCTGCAACCAGAATTAAAAGCTTGTGCTGTCAAATTAATCCCGTTGAAGTCTTTAGTTAATGCCGAATTATCGAAAATTTGGGTTTAAAACCCCGCCCCTTTTAGCTGACAGGTGTAGGTATTTTACAACTAAGAGGAAGGGGAGTAGTAAAAAGCATCAACGGGGGTGGGAGGGAAAGAACTCCAGCGATGAAGTTGAATCGGTGGTGATTCGGTAGTAGTGATGGCGGCTTAATCCTTTGCTTTGCTGTGCATTGTAGTCATGGATAAAATACCAAAGCTGACTGACGGACACATTTTTCAATACAAAGACAAGTACTGTTATGTGAAAGCCTCAAACTCCTGAATAAAAGAAAAGGTAATTTTGCCATAATAATCCTGACGAGCTTTGCGAGAAGAGCCAACAGGGAAAAGGGTC
>NZ_JADBVE010000375.1:0-22563 GCF_020245285.1 Microcystis sp. M31BS1 | reverse complement strand
TGAAATGGGGCGAAAGTCTGTGGACTCTGTGTAAGACAGTACATGGTTTTTTAACTGTGGTATGCGACGGTGGTGGAAGCAGAAACTTAAATCGTGAGGTTTAGGAATCGCCGCACTTTTAGGGCGGCGAGGATGTCAAGGCTGACCATTACCCAAATTCTAGAATTTCCGTTTTTTTGGTTTTCTTGACTACTATTCGGCGGTAGCCAATCCAGTTTCGGTGCTGCCGGTGCTGCGACGACGGGTGAGAGTATTAAAGAGCATAATTCCGATCGCTTTGATCAGATTACCTTCCAACTCTTGGAACATTCTCATGTTCAGGCCAAAAGCGGCGTTAGCTTCGGCGACAATGCGATCGGCCATGGCTTGATCTACCGGTAACTGGTCGAGGGTTTGACGATAGTGGTTTTTATAGGCTTTTTCGTCGGGAATATCTTTGAAATCATAGAAAGCAGTGCCACCAGTTTCCAGATTCATCGCTTTTTCGGCGATTTTTTTCAAGATTTGCCCCCCAGACAGATCGCCGAGATAACGGGTATAGGAATGAGCAACTAATAATTCGGGTTCTGTTGTGGCGATTTCCCGAATCCGGTCAACGTAGGCCTGACCTGCGGGAGATAAAGCGATCTCGTTGCGCCAATTAGGACCATAATAAAAATATAAATCCTGTTCGAGCGCATTTTTGCGATTGAGTTCAGGAAAACAGATTTTAGAAACGACGGGATGACTGGAAAGTTTTTCCATCTCCTCCTCCATGGCCGAATAGACGAAGTAGAGGTTAGCCACCAGTTTGCGATAGGAAGTTTTTTCCACCACACCTTTGAGAAAACACTTGACAAAACCGACGTTTTCTGCCATGGTATGGGATTTTTTCGTGCCTTCTCGCAGTTGAGTTGATAAATTAACGCTCATATTATGATCACCTGTTGGGATGAGTAGAATGGATCGGGTTCGTTACAGATGCTTACTAAAACCGCCTATTTTGGTAGATTAAACTGAATCGATCGCTAATTTTATTAAGAATTTTTACAGTGCCGCCAGGGGAGCTTAGGGGGGAAAAGTTAGCTCTAGCAGGACTTGACCGCCAGTTGAAACCGGTATCCATCGAGATGGCGCAATTGTAAAGATTAGTGAAAAACTGCTCCCTAGTTGATCTTTGGGCAGGAGAGGGTATAATCTGGCACCAATATCAATTTTCGACCAACACTGTTTACACTTCTTAAAAACTCTTAACATTCAGGAGACTTATATAGGCAAAATTTCACAAATTGAAACCGAATTTAGCAATCATGCTTATAATCAGTACAGGATTCTTTATGTTGTGCTAAACTCAGGCCCTTGAGAGACAAAGCCATAGTTGCGATGTCAGCGAGAACACATTGAGCAACCCCCTACCCAAACCCTTAGTCATAACACTCTGGTAATGCCCCGAATACTTGTAATCGATGATGATCCTGCAATCGCGGAATTAGTCTCCATCAACTTGGAGATGGCGGGTTATGACGTTAACCCCGCAGAGGACGGGATTAAAGGCCAGGCCTTGGCCGTCCAGTTACAACCCGATTTAATCATGCTGGATTTAATGTTGCCCAAAGTGGATGGTTTTACCGTCTGTCAGCGTTTGCGACGAGATGAACGCACGTCCGACATCCCGATTTTGATGCTCACGGCCTTGGGGCAAACCCAAGATAAAGTGGAAGGTTTTAACGCCGGTGCCGATGATTACCTGACCAAACCTTTCGAGGTGGAGGAAATGTTAGCTAGGGTGCGCGCTCTCCTGAGACGCACTGATCGCATTCCCCAAGCCGCTAAACACTCAGAAATACTCAGTTTTGGACCTTTAACCCTGGTTCCCGAACGTTTTGAGGCGGTCTGGTTTGAAGGTGTGGTCAAGTTAACCCATCTAGAATTCGAGTTACTCCACTGTCTTCTCCAACGTCACGGTCAAACCGTTTCCCCTAGTGATATTCTCAAGGAAGTCTGGGGATATGATCCCGATGATGATATCGAGACTATTCGCGTTCATATTCGCCATTTGAGAACGAAACTAGAACCCGATCCCCGCCACCCTCGCTATATTAAAACCGTTTACGGTGCGGGTTATTGTCTGGAGTTACCCACCAATGAACAGGTGGTGCTTGATTCATCGGTGGCAACAGTTTAAACAGGGAGCGGATAGGCAATAGGGACAATTGTTTCCTCGCTCCTCCTCCTCTTCAGATTGAGAAGGTTTGACTCGCGGTTGGGTTTTGATGGCTATGGCTGAGGCCTCTTTTTGTCCCTGACGATAACGAGGGGAAAACACCCCCAGCAAGTCAGGACAATGGTGGGAGTAACTACTGGTTTACGGTAAATCCGTCGCCCCCATCAAAAAGCGATCGCATTCCCTGGCGGCCCCGCGGCCTTCATTAATCGCCCAAACCACCAAACTTTGACCACGACGACAATCCCCCGCTGCAAAGACTTTCGGTAAGCTAGTGGCAAATTGACCGTGTTCGGCCTTGATATTGCTGCGGGCATCCTTTTCTAAGCCTAAATCATCGAGTAAAGGCTGTTCTGGTCCCAAAAATCCCATGGCCAATAGAACTAATTGCGTCGGGATGACTTTTTCTGTTCCTGCCACTGGTTGGGGGATAAACTGTCCTTTTTCGTTGCGTTGCCATTCCACTTGTACCGTGTGAATCCCTGTGACGTTACCCTGGCTATCCCCCTCGAATTTGGTTGCTGTGGTGGTATAAACCCGGGGGTCATCGCCAAAACGGGCGGCCGCTTCCTCTTGTCCATAGTCCAGACGGTAGATTTTCGGCCATTCGGGCCAGGGATTATCGGCAGCCCGTTCTCGGGGCGGTTGCGGCATAATTTCTAATTGGGTGACGCTATGGCAGTTATGACGCAGGGAAGTCCCCACACAGTCGGTTCCCGTGTCGCCACCGCCGATAATTACCACGTCTTTACCCGCAGCCGAGATAAAATCTTCCCCGGGCTGTCCGTCTAATAGTGCTTTTGTATTAGCGGTGAGAAACTCCATGGCGAAGTGAATACCCTTTAATTGGCGACCTTCGATGTTTAAATCCCGGGGTTTGGTGGCTCCGGTACAGATAACCACGGCATCATATTCGTTTAATAGGTCTTGGCTGCTGATATCCTTGCCCACTTCTGTGTTACAGACCATTTTTACCCCTTCCTGTTCGAGCATCTGGAGACGACGCAGAACCACTTCTTCTTTATCTAACTTCATGTTGGGGATACCGTACATTAATAGACCCCCGGGACGGTCGGCCCGTTCGTAAACCGTCACCCAGTGACCGGCTTTATTTAACTGGTCGGCGGCCGCTAATCCAGCAGGTCCAGAACCGATCACGGCCACTTTTTTGCCGGTACGGATTGCGGGGGGATTGGCAGTAATCCAACCGGATTCCCAACCTTTGTCGATAATTGAACATTCAATATTTTTGATCGTAACGGGGGGATTATGAATACCGAGAACACAGGAACCCTCACAGGGAGCGGGGCAGACTCTACCGGTAAATTCGGGGAAATTATTGGTTTTATGGAGGCGATCGAGGGCTTCTCTCCACAATCCTCGATAGATTAAATCATTCCATTCGGGAATCAGGTTATTAATCGGGCAACCACTGGCCATGCCACTAATTAGGGTTCCCGTGTGACAAAATGGTGTACCACAATCCATACAACGGGCAGCCTGATTGCGGAGTTTATCTTCTGGCATGGGAAGATGAAACTCATCCCAATTATGAAGGCGATCGAGAGGGGTAAGTTCGGAAGGAAGTTCACGCAGGAATTCGATAAAGCCAGTCGGTTTGCCCATAGTCTTTTTTATCTCTGTCGTTTATCCCCTATCTTCCTTCACAGTTCGATCGATCCCGCAACTTTACCGATTTCTTTAATCTTATCGGCAGCTCAGTGGACTAACAGGCGGTAATTTTGACAAATTGGGTAATTAACTATTGAGTTAAAAACAGGCGATTTCAAGAGGAAGGGGGCAATTCTAACGGGATAGCCCCGATTATTCCCTTACGAAAATCATTGAGTAACTGCATGGCTGCCCTTTCTTTATCTTCTTGATATTTGAGATCGGCCAATTTTTCGATAAAATCCTCCCCGGTCATGTCTAGGGTATTCAACCCGTAACGAGATAGTAAAAGTCCTTCATACTGTAATTCTCTTAATAAATCAACAAAAGCCGCCGCTATCCTTTGGTTATCATAACCAGCATCCCCAATATCCTCACAGATAGCTAATTTCACCGCATCCTTTTGATTATCTAAACGGGAAGGAATCACCCCCGGCGCGTCTAATAATTCTAAGGTGTCGGAAATTCGTACCCATTGTAATTGTCGCGTTACTCCAGCCCTGCGGGCGCTGGCGACGACTTTTCGCCCTAATAAACGGTTAATCAGGGCAGATTTGCCCACATTGGGAAACCCAATCACCACAGCCCGCACTGGACGCGGTAACATTCCTCTTAGTTGACGTTTTTGGTTAATTTCATCGCCAATTTTTTCCGCCGCTTTGATAATTGCTTTAACTCTTTCTCCCTGTTTAGCGTTAGTAAAATAGACGGTTTCTCCTTGACTTTTAAACCATGTTACCCATTGTTGATAGGCAGATTCGGGAATCATATCGAGACGATTTAAGATTAATAAGCGCGGTTTATTGCCAATCCAATCGTCCACCTGCGGATGATGGGAAGCTAAGGGGATGCGAGCATCGCGCACTTCTAGGATCACATCCACGAGTTTAAGATGTTCCTTAAGTTTTCTTTCCGCTTTGGCAATATGACCGGGATACCATTGAATTAACGACATGGGAGATGGGAGTATAAAATTAGATCTTATCAGGAATAGTCCCTAGATAGCTATAATTATCTGAGAAAGAGTTTAGTAATTTCACTGCAATTATAACAGGATTATCGATGACTAATTTAAAAAAATGGCAAATTGTTAAATCTGAGCTAGTTTTTCAGAATCGTTGGTGTCAAGTCCGTCAAGACGCGGTGAAGTTATCCTCTGGACAAGTTATCGATGATTATTTCGTTAATATTCGTCCTGAAATTGTTTTAGTTGTTCCAGTTACTGAGGATAATCAATTAGTTTTTGTCCGTCAATATCGTCACGGAGTTAAGGAAATTTTATTGGAATTTCCCGCTGGATCAGTGGATGCGGGTGAAGATAATATTACCACAGCAGCGCATCGGGAATTCGAGGAGGAAACTGGTTATCACAGTGATTCTCTAATGCCTCTAGCTGTTTTGTACGATAATCCTGTTAAAGATACTAACAGAATTCATATTTTTTTGGCTCTTAATGCTACCCCCACAGGTCAACAAAAGTTAGATGTTACCGAGGAAATCGAAGTTATTCTGCGACCTTTACAGGAAATTAATCCGCAGGAAATTACTGTCTCTGGTAGTTTAGCAGCTTTCTATCTGGCGAGGGATTTTTTAAAGCAAAATTAAGTAATTCTAGCGATTATATTAATAGAGAAGTAGGAAGTTTTCGTTTTTGGGAGCCAGTTGTCAGGATTCAGAAGATAGGGTGGTCACTGCGTGCGCGTTGCGGGGGGTGTTGGGGTGTTAGGGTGTTAGGGTTTTAGTTGAAATTCCCCCACTTCCCCACTTCCCCACTTCCCCACTTCCCCACTTCCCCACTTCCCCACTTCCCGCTCTCCTACCTCTGCGCTTTTCTCTACTGTTTGAACAGGATTTGTATTACTTTAAGTTTTATTTTTTTCACTTGTCTATGAGTAATTTTTTTATGATTGCTGGCTTTATTCTATCAGCTTATGCAATCGTTGCCAACGATTCCCTACAGACTTTAGGGACTTTTTTAAGTGCCAATGAAGAACGTCCCTGGTGGATTTTATGGCTGTATTCCAGTATAATCTTAGCCTCAATTTTTATCGCTGGTTGGTACATTAATCAGGGAGATGTGGCTTATAATCGACTAGAAATGATTCCCTTCCCAGAAAATTTTACTTGGATTTATATCGTTCCTCCCCTGGCAATTTTAATTCTCACCACTTGGGGAATACCTGTGAGTACAACCTTTTTGGTTTTAACAGTTTTTGCTCCCCAATCTCTAGATGAAATGTTAGTTAAATCCGCTTGGGGTTATGCTATTGCTGTTATAGTGGGGTTAGTAATCTATCGAATTATTTATCGATTAGAAAACTTTTTCCTAGAAACAGTTAATAAAGAACCTCAAAAAATCTGGGTAGTTTTACAGTGGTTATCCACCGGGTTTCTCTGGAGTCAATGGTTAATGCAAGATTTTGCAAATATTTTCGCCTATCTTCCCAGACAGTTAGCGGCAACATGGTTAGTTTTATCTCTAACAGTTATGCTACTCCTGCAAACCATCATTTTTATTAATCATGGTGGTCAAATCGAGAAAATTGTCACTAGCAAAACTAACGCCCATGATCCGCGTTCTGCAACAATTATTAACTTAATTTATGGCTTAATTTTACTCTTTTTTGTTGGCTATAATCATATTCCCATGAGTACCACTTGGGTATTTTTAGGTTTATTAGGAGGTCGAGAAATTTCTCTGACTTTAACCAGAGAAACCCCTAATTTAGCCGCCACGGGTAAATTGGTTTTAGGGGATGCCTTGAAAGCTTTTATCGGTATGATTGTTAGTGTTGCTATCGCTCTTGCTTTACCTCTAATCGCTCAAAAACTTAACTATCTATAGGAAATTATAAATTATAAATTATGAATTATAAATTATAAATTATGAATTATGAATTATGAATTGGGAAGCTTTTTTTAGTAATCAGTAATCAGTAAACAGTTAACCGAAAACTGATAACTGATAACTGATAACTGATAACTGATATTAGTGGTTGTACCGCATAAGATTAAGAAAAGGTCTATTGTCAAAACTTAAGAATAACAAGATTGGGGAGATAGGCGATCGATTGACGACCCGGAGTGATAAAGTTTTCTATTACTGATAATCTCGAAATTATCGTTCAACCAGATTAAAGATGCTTCTGTGACTAGACCTTCTTCAAGAGTGACTAGGGAAAAATTGCGAGATTTACCCCTATCAGAGTGGAGAATGCGAGGGACACTAGCAGCATTCAGATAAACAGTTCCCATCTCGGAAGTGACCACGGGATTGCGTAAACGGGAAGTAGTATGACGGAGACGGTGGTGCATATGACCGAAACTGACGAGAGGAACCTGTTTTCCTAATAGCTGTGCTTGTTCGATGGCCGCTGCTAAATCTGGGTCCCCGTGGTCCCCTCCCAAGGGTTGCCAATCGCGACCACAGATAGCTTCCGCTTCCTTTCCCAGTCCGGCTGGACCATTGTGACCTAAAAAAATCAGGTTATTATAGGCAGTATCTTGAATATTAGCGATAATTTTGGCAGTAGATTCGGCAAAACTGCTGATATTATAGCGTTCTTGAAAAAATTCTCCATTTTTCCACTCGGAACCTCCCCAAGTAAAGGGACGACCCCCAACAATCGAAAGCTGTAAACTGGGCAGGTCTAGTTTTGAGTAACCCACATGAGCAACCCCTAATAATTCTAACTGGGCGGTGACACGATCTTCTTGATTGCGATCGTAGGGACATTTTTTTCGTCCCCAGGAGGTGGCACTATACCAAGCGTCATGATTACCGAGAATAACGGCTTTTGGTAAGGACAAACTAGCAATCCGGCCGACAATTTCTAGGGATTCATTGCCAAAATCCCCCACAAATAGGGCTAAATCCACTTGTAAAGCTTCTAGAGCTAAATTATCTTCTATTTCCCATTGGTCGTGAACGTCACCGATGACGGCGATTTTATAGGTGCGAGGGAAAGAACTTACCATTACCAGTTATCAACTATCATTTACCAATAATGATCATAACTAGGATTGGCTGAAAAAGTACGGGCGAAGCATTCGGTTAGAAAATCTCCGGTTTCAGCGATAGGTTATTGCCCGAATGCTTCGCCCCTACAGGACGCGGGCCGATGAAGACGCAAGGTTTTGAACCACGATTCTCTCAAAATCTTGCATCTGTGGGAGCGAAACAGAACCCTAAAACCCTTACCTCGTCTATATTTCACATTTATTCAGCAAACCCTAACTAGGATTGGTAGTCGAAAACCGTGGGCAAGAAAGAGAGATTTTTTCTCAAATTACCAATGAAAAGGTAAAGATTTAAAACAAAGTTATCCACAGTCATCGGTTTGTTTGTAAATTTAGATACAGAATTATCAGGGTGATCTGTGTATGTCCTTACTACAATCTCGCACTACTGCTGTTGTTACCTGTCCCCAAGCAAATACATGGGTACGACTAAGAATGCTTCCCTCTCCATACAGCTTTGATGAAGCGCTACTACTCTGTGAACAGGATCAGGGCCGTTGGGTGGCATGGATCCCCGATTTTGGCGAAATTATCTTGATTGAAGGACAATTTGAGGCATAAACTAACTCTTGCTTACAATTAAAGCAGATAAACAGCGATCGATCACTTGTTTTAATACTAGAGCAGTCCAATCAATATCGGCTGCGCTGGTGTCCCTTCCCAGGGTTAAACGAATTCCCGCTAATGCTTCTCGATCGCTGTAGCCCATAGCTTTTAAAATTGGACTGGGGGAAAGTTTGCCACTATGACAGGCGGCTCCAGAACTAATACCGATTCCTGCTAAATTAAGCTGACGAACTAGCTGTTTTCCCGTGATGTGACTGTTATCGTCTGGACGGACAATAAAGCTGACGTGGTGGGGTAAACGATAGAATCGGTCTCCCGTGGGTAGCAGATAAGGATAATCAGCTAAGAGGTCAAATAATCGATCTCGCAAGGCCATTAAACGCATTTTTTCGCTAATTAAGTCTTTTTGGGCTAATTCGGCCGCTAAACCAAAAGATGCGATCGCTGGCACAGATTGGGTTCCCGATCGCAGACCTTTTTCCTGACCACCGCCCCGCAGTAATGGTAAAATATCGACACCCGCTCTGATGTATAAAGCTCCCGATCCTTGCATTCCATAAATTTTATGGCTAGAAAGAGATAATAAATCTACGGGCAGTTTCCGCACATCAATATCGCATCTTGCCGCCACCTGCACCGCATCGGTGTGAAAAAGAACACCCCTTTCTCTGGCAATGCTGCCCAATTCTTCAATCGGTTGTAGGGTTCCCACCTCACTTTGTCCGTAAATAATGGAAATTAAGACCGTATCGCTTTGAATTGCGGCTTTTAGGTCTAAAGGATTCACCCTACCTTGACGATTGACGGGAAGACGAGTAATTTGCCAACCTTGCTGCTCTAATTGTTTACAGGGTTCAGCGATCGCCGAATGTTCCACACTAGAAATAATTATATGACGGGGGCGGTTATACTGTTGAGCAACCCCGATAATCGCTAAATTATCGGCTTCTGTGCCGCCAGAAGTGAAGATAATCTGGTCTGGATTGGCATTAATTAACCCTGCTACCTGTTCTCTAGCCATTTCGATGACTGTCGCCGTATCCTGTCCCCAACTGTGTAAACTGGAGGGATTACCCCAATGATGCCGCAGAATAGTGGCAACCCGATCGATTACTTGGGGATGAGTGGGGGTAGTGGCACTATAGTCAAGATAAATTTGCATTATTTTACAATCTGAGAAATGAGAGCCAAGGACAAGCAGCTATTTTCAGTTTAGCGGCTTAGGTTTAACACTCGATCGATTGTCGGGGCAGTTAAATCTTCCCCTGTCAAAAAACAGAGATGCCGGTTAAAGCATCCCCACAGAGTCGATTTTACCTCTCTTGTGTCAATCTCGGCAGCAGACCAGCAAAAGTCATCCCAAAGACAGAGCAAATATCGTCAACAATCAAAGTCATAAAACCGTTCTAAAAGCCTAGTAAACCCGAAAGATAGTCAGGAACGGGGAAACTTTGAGCCATCTTAAAATGAAATGAAAACAGATAAAACGCTGTAGAATAATTGAAGGTTATTTAAGAGATTTTTTCGGCTCTTTCCTGAATCCCAGACAGCCAGTTTTTGATCAGAGTCTGGGATAGGTGCGACAGTAAGGATTAAAAGTATCGTGATCAAGACAAACGATCAAATAGGCACAGATGACTAACTCCCACTATTGACAATATCCCTAAGCATCTAATCAAGGGGAAACATCGATCGATAATAATATGCTTTTGCCCTTGGCAAGTTCCAAAGCATAACAGAGATTGTCTCAAGCTGGTCCCGTTGCTAATACTTGCGGCGATTTTTCAGTAATCGGTAAAGATTAACCGGTAATCAGTCAACGGCAAACTCAAATCTGATCCTAAATCCGTTGAGTATAGGCTAGTTATCAGGATAGGCAAGAGGCAAGGGGCAAGAGGCAAAAGGAGGAATAGATAATCAGTCTTTAATAACTGGATTTAGTATGATAACTGATTCAAGATAGCTAAAAAAAACCCATCGCTCTACCATGCGTTTCAGACAAATTTTTATGCTCTTATTACATGACTGACAATATTTTGTAACAATCTATACTATCTTTCCCGTTGAAGACTGTAAATTTAAGTTAATTGCTTCGGTGATAACCCTGAAATAAAGTGATCTTTCTAGCCCAGATGACTAAAAACCGCCCCTATCTATCGACTCCTCAAAACTGTTATGCTTCTAGAAAAAATCTCTTAGACAAAAACTACTGCTAAATCTCCCCAGATGGAGAAGCAAAAGCGATCGAGAGATAAAAATAGTTAAAGCCTCCTTACTGAATCAACAGTTACTTGCAAGAAATCTTCTCGGTTATCACCGCGGGGGAAATAATGAGAATTTTTCACCGTTTCATCACCTTTGTTTAGTTTCTAATCACGATTTTTTAGTCCATGAGTAAACTTTCCAGACGTAGATTTATCTTCACTGCCGGGGCAACTGCCGTAGGAACAGCAATTCTCCACGGTTGCGCCACTCCCAATAATACCGCGACCAGTCCCTCCCCGGCCGGCAGTCCTGCCGCTTCCCCCGTTGTCAGTGGAGAAACCCCCGAAGTCACCACCGCTAAACTAGGTTTTATTGCCCTCACCGACGCTGCCCCCTTAATTATCGCCAAAGAAAAAGGTTTATTCGCTAAACACGGGATGCCCGATGTACAGGTGATGAAACAAGCCTCTTGGGCTGCAACCCGGGATAACCTCGAATTAGGTTCGGCGGGTAACGGTATCGACGGGGCGCATATTTTATCCCCCATGCCCTACCTAATGACCTTGGGCAAAATCACCAAACAGCCAGTACCGATGTATATTCTGGCGCGTTTGAATACCAATGGTCAAGCGATTTCTGTGGCTAACGAATACATGGATCTAAAGGTTGCCCTCGATAGCGGTGTACTGAAAGAATCCTTCGCTAAAGCTAAATCTGCGGGCAAAGAAGTTAAAGCCGCCGTCACTTTCCCCGGTGGTACTCACGATCTCTGGATGCGCTATTGGTTAGCCGCCGGCGGCATCGATCCGAATAAAGATCTATCCCTAATTGTTGTTCCTCCGGCACAAATGGTGGCTAACATGAAAGTCGGCACGATGCAAGCTTTCTGTGTGGGGGAACCTTGGAACGCCCAATTGGTTAACAAAAAACTCGGTTATTCGGCCCTGATTACCGGGGAACTTTGGAAAGATCACCCCGAAAAAGCCCTAACTATGCGCGCCGATTGGGTGGATAAAAATCCCAAAGCGGCAAAAGCTTTAACCATGGCTGTTTTGGAAGCGCAGCAATGGTGCAATGATCCCGCTAATGTTAAGGAAATGTGCGAGATTATTTCAGGACGGGAATGGCTGAAAATTGACCCCGCCGATATCTTGGGAAGAATGCAGGGTAATATCGATTTCGGTGATGGTCGCAAAATCGAAAATAGCCCCGTAGCCATGAAATTCTGGGCTGATAACGCTTCCTATCCCTACAAGAGTCATGATACTTGGTTTGTGACTGAAGACATCCGTTGGGGCTATATTCCCGCCGATACGGACATCAAAGCTTTAGTTGATAAGGTTAACCGGGAAGATATCTGGAGAGAAGCCGCCACAGCCCTCAATGTTCCGGCTGATCAAATTCCCACCTCTACCTCTCGCGGTGTGGAAACTTTCTTTGATGGTGTTACTTTTGACCCTGAAAATCCCACCGCTTATCTGAAATCTCTCAAGATTAAAAAGGTTTAAATCAGTGTTCAGTGATCAGTAATCAGTTAAAGATGATTTTCTGATAGCTGATAACTGAACCACTGATAACTGAACCACTGAACCACTGACAACTCAACCACTGATAACTGATAACTGATAACTGATAACTGATTATGGCTGTTTCTATTTCTCGTCGTTCTCAAGGTCAGAAATGGGTAAAAGACCTGAAAAAAAAATTATCCAAACTAGCAACTTCGGCGATTGCTTTATTAATTTTCCTTCTCCTCTGGCAAATTCTCTGTTTTAGTCCCGATGCTCCCCTTCCTAGTCCCACCAAAGTGGTTAGCGAGACCTGGGAATTAATTATTAATCCCTTCTTCAATAATGGTGGCACGGATGTGGGGTTATTCTGGCAAATTTTAGCTAGTTTACAACGGGTGGCCGTCGGTTTCACCCTTGCCGCTATTGTTGGCATCGCTGCGGGTATTTTAATCGGTAGTAGCGCCCTAATTTATGATGCGATCGATCCGATTTTCCAAATCCTGCGTACCGTTCCCCCCCTAGCTTGGCTACCCATCTCCCTAGCGGCTTTTCGTAATAACGAACCTAGTGCCATATTTGTAATTTTTATTACAGCAATTTGGCCAATTATTATTAACACGGCCGTGGGAGTACAGCAGGTTCCCCAAGACTATAAAAACGTCTCTAGAGTGTTGAAATTATCCAAAGTTGAATACTTTTTCAATATTCTTTTTCCCGCCACCGTTCCCTACGTTTTCACCGGATTAAGAATCGGTATCGGTTTATCTTGGTTGGCAATTGTAGCGGCGGAAATGCTGATCGGTGGCGTGGGAATTGGCTTCTTTATCTGGGATGCTTGGAATAGTTCCATGATCAGTGAAATTATCCTCGCTCTGATTTATGTGGGTATTGTTGGTTTCCTACTCGATCGCCTCATGGCCTACATCGCTAAATTAGTTGTACCCGAAGAAAATAAATAGGGTTTGCGGCAAAAAGTTTTTCGGTGGGGGCAGGGTGTGGGGTGTGGGGAGCTTTTTAAGTAAACAGTAAACAGTAAACTAAAAACTCACATCTGATAACTGACAACTGATAACTGATAACTGATAACTGATAACTGAAAATGTCTGCATTTATTGAAGTCGATCACATTGATAAGGTTTTCCCTCTGCCCGATGGCCGTCAATATATCGCCCTAAAAAATATCGATCTCAGCGTTACTCAAGGGGAATTTATCTCTTTAATCGGTCATTCCGGTTGCGGGAAATCCACCCTCTTAAATATGGTCGCTGGACTCGATCGCCCGACGGTGGGAGGGGTGATTTTAGAGGGAAAAGAAATTAAAGGTCCCGGTCCCGATCGCATGGTGGTCTTCCAGAATTATTCTCTGCTGCCTTGGTTAACCGTCCGAGAAAATATCGCCCTAGGAGTTAACCGCGTGCTGCGTCATCTACCGGCTGCTGAACGCAAAAGTGTCATCGAACATAGTATCGATATGGTACACCTGCGCCATGCGGCCAACAAACGACCGGGAGAATTATCGGGAGGCATGAAACAAAGGGTAGCGATCGCCCGCGCTCTAGCCCTACGGCCGAAAGTCCTGCTACTCGATGAACCCTTTGGGGCGCTGGATGCGTTAACCAGAGGCAATTTACAGGAACGTTTGATGGAAATCGTCGAAGAAAGCCACGTTACCTGTATCATGGTCACGCACGATGTGGATGAGGCCCTATTACTATCCGATCGAGTGGTGATGTTAACCACCGGTCCAGAGGCCCATATCGGTCAGATTCTCGATGTTCCCATTCCCCGGCCCCGGCATCGTTTAGAAGTAGTTAACCATCCCAGTTACTACGCCCTCCGTAACGAGATCGTTTATTTCCTCAACCAACAGAAGCGATCGAAGAAAGTCGGTCAACCCACCGGACCGGTGACAGTGATCGGTCAAGCTACCAGACTGAAAACCAATCCCACCATCGGTTTTATCCCCCTCACCGATTGCGCTCCGATTATTATCGCCAAAGAGAAAGGTTTCTTCGCCGAGGAAGGATTAGAGGATGTTATCCTGCAACGAGAACCCAACTGGAAAGCACTCGCCCAAGGGGTGGCCACCGGTCGTCTCGATGCGGCCCAGATGGTGGCGGGAATGCCCCTCAGCATGACCATTGGCGCTGGCAATAAGCCCTCTGTCCCCGTCATTAGCGCTTTGGTACTCAGTCGCAACGGTAACGCCATCACCCTCAGCAATAAATACAGGGAATTGGGGGTAGAAAAACTGGAGGACTTAAAGGATGCCCTCCAGCAAAGTCCCGATAAAATCGCCACTTTCGGCATGGTTCACCCCGCTTCCATGCACAATCTGCTGTTACGCTACTGGTTAGCTAGTGGCGGCATCGATCCCGATAGTGATGTGAATTTAGCCGTAATTCCGCCGCCTCAGATGGTTTCCCTGCTAAAAGCGGGTAAGATCGACGGTTATTGTGTGGGGGAACCCTGGAACTCCTACGCCGTTCACGAAAAATTAGGCTACGTTATCGCCACCGATCTTGATATTTGGCCCGGACACCAAGAAAAAGTTCTCGGAGTCAAGGAAACTTGGGCAGCGAAACATCCCGAAACCCATATCGCCATGGTGAAAGCTTTAATTAAAGCCTGCGAATACTGCGATGATCAGCGTAATCGAGAAGAAATCGTCAATATTCTCAGTCAGCCCCAGTATGTGGGCGTGGATAGGACAATTATTCGGCCTGGTTTCCTCGATGGTTACGATCGCGGTTTAGGAACCGCCCCCGAACCCCTATTCCGATTTAACCAGTTTTACGTCGATCAAGCTAACTGTCCGGGCCGCAGTGAGGCGTTATGGACCCTAACTCAGCTTGCCCGTTGGGGTTACGCGCCTTTCCCCCGCAACTGGGTAGAAGTGATTGAACGCGTCCGTCGTCCCGATCTGTTTGGTGAAGCTTGCCGGTCCCTGGGCCTTCCCGATTTGGAACCCAATCGCCACAGTTTTGCCCTCTTCGATCATCTTATTTTCAATCCCGACGATCCGATCAGCTATCTGGAACGTTTCTCGATCCGTCGCGATTATCGCGTCTCAGAAGTTCTCCTCGATGATACCGTCGCTAATTAATGGTTGTGGTGGGCTTTGCCCACCTTAAAATAAATCTAGGACGAATTATGCAAACTTTTACCGATAAGACCGTGAATTCCACCACTACTACCCAGCCTTTTTTATTAGTTAGTAATGTTGCCAAAGAATACCCCTCCCCCGAAGGGGTTTACACCGTTTTAGATGGTGTGGAGCTGCAAGTTAATGAGGGGGAATTTGTCTGCATTATCGGTCACTCCGGCTGCGGTAAATCGACCCTTTTAAATATGGTGGCGGGGTTTTCTTCTCCTAGTCGTGGGCAAGTGCTGCTACAGGATAAAGAGGTTAAGGAACCAGGACCGGACCGGATGATGGTATTCCAAAATTATTCGCTTCTGCCCTGGAAAACTGCCTTTGAGAACGTTTATATCGGGGTTAGTTCGGTTTATCCCCAAAAATCTCACGCTGAGAAGGTGAAGATTGTGGAAGAAAATCTATCCTTAGTGGGATTGACAGAAGCAGCCCAGAAAAAACCCCCCCAATTATCGGGAGGCATGAAACAACGGGTTGCGATCGCCCGCGCCCTGGCCATTCGTCCCCAAGTCCTCATCCTCGATGAACCGTTTGGGGCCCTAGATGCGATCACTAAAGAAGAATTACAGGAAGAATTGCTGAAAATCTGGCAAGAACACCAGTTAACCGTGTTGATGATTACCCACGATATCGATGAGGCTTTGTTCTTGTGCGATCGCTTGGTGATGATGACCAACGGCCCAAGCGCTAAAATCGGGGAGGTGTTAAAGATGCCTTTTGCTCGTCCCCGGGTTCGTTCCCAAATTACCGAGGATCCCCGTTACTACGAACTTCGCAATGAAGCCCTCGATTTCCTCTACAATCGTTTTGCCCATTCGGAGGATCCCAACGAGGATGCCCCCGAACAACCCCGCACAGAAAATCTCGTGGGTAAAATTGTTACTGCTATTGGTGGCATAGCTTTACTCGCTTTTGTCGGTTTTAGTCTGATACAAATGTTCACTAGCAAGACTGCCAATACTGCTAATCCGGCTACCATCGAGGACTCCAGATAAGTAACAGTTATCAGTTATCAGTTATCAGTTATCAGATTTGAGTTTTAAGTGACAGTATTAAATATAAGTTTCTTACTATCTTTTCACTGATTACTGTTTACTGATTACTGACCAAGAATAAACCAGAAAGAGACAAAGAACAAAAAGCTGAAACCCGATCAGTTTAACTTATATAGTAGTGATCGATCTTTTTATCCTTTGTGTCTGGAGTGGTTCGTTCCACTCACTTGCCCGCAAGACTGTATCTTAGAATAGATTTTAATCTCTGGAGAGTTTATCAATGATTAAGATGTTCAAAGACCGATTTATCACCGATATCGTTGGGGAGAGGTTGGCTTAACTTTCTCAGAGCAAAGATAACGAATAAAGTCGCCCAGAGAATTAATAGCCCCTTTTCCCAATTTAAGGGCAATATCCCCAAAAGATGACCGAGTAAAAGGGTGGGAACTAGAGGGGTTAAAAACTTGGTTTCTAGACGATTAAAACAAAAAGCTTCTTTGAAATAAATCCCCGTGAGACTAGCAAAAATAAAGCCGACACCGAATAAGTTCACCGGGTGGTTATAGACAAATTCTAGGGGAGAAAGGTGAGAATAGAGGCTGAAAATTAGGGAAGTAATCGCCCCGATTAGCCAAAAAAATTGCAGGAGACGATGGAGGGGAATTAAATATATATGGATAGTCAATAAACTGATGCCTAACCCCAGACAAAAACCCATGTATAAAAGGTTAGTCAGGGGCAGTAATTGCGGTCGGGTGAGAACTATAATTGTAGCGACAGCGAAACTAAAAGCCGCTAAATTTAAACCCAGACGGTAGAGACGCACCCCTAGGCGATCACTATCCGTAATCGTAAACTCTCCGAATTGACCTTGATAAACTCGATCGACAGCAGGGGAAGTCATAATGCTCTAAAGAAAAAGGGAAGCTTAGAAAAGATCGACTACAAATTATCTTAAGCTTAAATTATGCCAGTAGCCTCACTTCTCCCTCCTCTCGGCTGACTAATTGCGATTTTAGTAGTCAATCAAGCTAAAAATTATGATTAATTGGGATAAAAAGACTATATATGTTATTTTACTACGTCTTTCTTGTTTTAACTTCTAATTGCTTGTCATTTCAGTAATTCTCTTTGGTGCCAGAGACTTTTATGAACTCAACTAGCGAAATTTTGATCGTGGGCGGTGGTATCATCGGATTAGCGATCGCCGTCGATTTACAATTGCGCGGGGCAAAAGTTACCCTCCTAGTTCGAGATATAGCTCAGGCCGCTAGTCGTGCGGCTGCGGGAATGTTGGCCCCCCATGCGGAGGGAATTCCCCCGGGTCCGTTTCTCGAGCTTTGCCTGCAATCGCGCTGGCTATATCCAGAATGGATCCGCAAAATCGAGGATTTAACGGGGATAAACACCGGTTACTATCCCTGTGGTATTCTTGCTCCCGTTTACGAGCTAGATCAGCCCGTTACTACCGAGGAAGTTAATAAAATTTGGTTAGACAGCAATGCAGTTCACCTCTACCAACCCGGATTAGGTAAAGATGTGGTCGGTGGTTGGTGGTATCCCGACGATGGACAAGTGGATAACCGGCAGCTAGTGACTGTCCTGCAACAAGCGGCCGAAAATTTAGGGGTAGAAATTCGCCAAGGGGTAGAAGTCCACGCCATACAACAAAAGCAGGGAAAAGTCAAGAGTATTTATACCTCAATTGGGGAATTAGAAGCAAAAATTTACATTTTAGCGGCGGGATCCTGGGCCAGTCAACTTTTACCCCTCCCTATCCATCCCGTCAAAGGCCAAATGGCAGCGGTAAAAATGCCCCCTAACCAGACCTTAGCGAGGGTTTTATTCGGTCCGCAAACCTATCTGGTTCCCCGTCGCAATGGTCGTTTAATTATCGGGGCCACTTCCGAAAAAGTCGCCTGGCAAACGGGCAATACACCCCAAGGACTACAAACCCTTTTTGCGCGTGCTACCCGTCTCTATCCCCCTTTAGCTGACTGGGAAATCGAGGAGATGTGGTGGGGATTCCGTCCGGGTACAGCGGATGAATTACCTATTTTAGGCCGCAGTAGCTGTGATAACCTGATTTTAGCCACCGGTCACTATCGTAATGGCATTTTACTCGCTCCTGTTACTGCTTCCTTGATTGCCGACCTGGTGATTAATGACAAAGTTAATCCCATTTTGACCCATTTTAGCTGCGATCGCTTTAATCAACCATCACCCGTTACTATTCCACCTATGTCCTTAACTATTATTGAGAATAAACCCCAAGCGCTTTTATCGCCCCAAAATGATCGCCTCACCATTGCTGGGAAAACCTTTCACTCCCGCTTGATGACTGGGACTGGCAAATATGCCAATCTGACGACTATGCAGGAAAGTATTAGTGCCAGTGAATGTCAGATTGTCACCGTTGCCGTTAGACGAGTACAAACGAACGCACCCGGTCATGAGGGATTAGCAGAGGCGATCGATTGGTCTAAAATTTGGATGTTACCCAACACTGCCGGTTGTCAAACGGCCGAAGAAGCGGTTCGGGTGGCCCGTTTAGGGCGAGAAATGGCCAAATTATTGGGACAGGAAGACAATAACTTTATTAAACTCGAAGTTATTCCCGATCCTAAATATTTATTACCCGATCCGATCGGAACTTTGCAAGCGGCGGAACAATTAGTTAAAGAAGGTTTTGCCGTACTGCCCTATATTAACGCCGATCCTCTCTTAGCCAAACGTTTAGAGGAGGCCGGCTGCGCCACGGTTATGCCCCTAGGATCGCCGATTGGGTCGGGACAGGGGCTGAAAAATGAGGCAAATATCGCGATTATCATCGAATCGTCCCAAATTCCCGTGGTGGTAGATGCCGGGATCGGTACACCCTCAGAAGCAGCCCGGGCCATGGAAATGGGGGCCGATGCTTTATTAATTAACAGTGCGATCGCTATGGCGGCCAATCCGGCTATGATGGCCCAGGCCATGGCAATGGCGGCAAAAGCGGGACGTTTAGCCTATTTAGCGGGAAGAATGCCGATTAAGTCCTATGCTAGTCCTAGTTCCCCCCTGACGGGAACGATCGCCTAACCGATTAAGCTAGGAATGGGCTGTTTTCAGCTATTAGAGCCAGCAAAAATCTCTATGACTACAGACAATCAAACTGAGTATGTTGCCGCTTTAACTGATTTACACCGTGGACTTGACCATAAAGGTCCCGGCGACTCTGACTTCTCCCTAAAAATTTTGAGTAATCTCTCTATTTTGCCCCTCAAGCCGCGAATTGCCGATCTAGGATGTGGAAGTGGTGCTAGTGCTTTACTGCTGGCACAATACTACCAAAGCCCTGTCATGGCAGTGGACTCCTCATCGGTTTTTATCGACGAACTCAAAACCCGAGCAAAACAGCTTGGTCTTGAGCATTTAATCATTCCAATTCATGGTGACATGGCTAAACTTGATTGGTCAGTGGGTTCAGTTGATCTACTTTGGTCTGAGGGGGCTGCTTATAATCTTGGGTTTGAGCAAGCTCTTAAAATCTGGCGACCGCTTGTTTCTAACAACGGGATCGCCGTCATCTCGGAGATGAGTTGGTTTACTAATGAGCTACCAGAGCCGGCTGTGGCCTATTGGCAAAACGCCTATCATACAATGGGTAATGAGTTTGAGAATATCGTTCGGGCTAATAGGTCTGGTTTTAAGGTACTTTCTACCCAGAGGCTGCCCAGTCAGGTTTGGTGGCTCAATTATTATCAACCTCTCCGTGAGCGAATCGGGCAGCTGGAAATCAGCCCCAGTAGCCCATCGGTTATTCGTGAAACTGAAGAAGAGATGAAACTTTTTGAGAAATTCAGCAACTTCTATGGTTATACCTTCTATGTTCTGCAAGCGGCCTAGAAAAAAAGCCGTCCAATTTATGATCAGCTTTGTTTCGCAGTAATTCCTATTGTTTTAATCATCTGCGTCCGCAGGTGCAAAAACTACAGGAAACTCCCACCCTGCAGCGATTGCGGGAACAACAGATTAGAATTATCCAAACTCGTTAAAATAGGGGAGATTTGGCTATCTCCCCCCACACCACACCGGGATAAATCCCACAATTAACGCACTTCAAACAAACGATTGTCTGGTAAATTACTAATCGCTCGCTGGAGACTATTTAAGGATTTATTGTAATCAACGATCGCCTGTAGATAACGACTTCTGGCATCGGTTAAATCCCGTTGGGAGTTGATCACGTCCGTTTGGGTTCCCACACCGGCCTGAAAGCGTAAACGGGCTAATCGCAGACTTTCCGTGGCGGATTCAATGCTTTTTTGCGAAGTTTTAATGTTTTCTTGGTTAGAAATCAAATTATAGTAGGATTCCTCCACCTGAAGGCGAATTTCATTGCGACGGAGGGAGAATTCCGTATCGGCGCGATCGATGTTTCTTTCCGCTTGACGGGCGCGAGCAAAAGCACGACCACCATCAAAGAAAGTCCAACGAATCCGGCCGCCGACGCTAAAACCATCGCCAAAACCAGCATCATCACTGAGATCGTTAAGAACATTATACTCGCCCAAAAGGTCCACTTGGGGAATCACCGCCGAAATGGCGATCGAGCGATCCTCTTCGCTAATTTCCCTCTGTAAGAGTTGTTGTTCTAATTCGGCGCGATTTTTGTAGGCCAAAACGATACTATCATCAAGACTTAAGCCCCAAGTTCCCGCCTCGCGAATCTCATCGGCAGCGGTTAACTCAATGTGCTGACCGACACTCAATATCTGTGCCAGTCGCCGTCGGGAAATACGCTGGGTAGAAATCGCCCGGGTTAGGTCTTGGTTAGCGTTGGCTAGGTCAACTTCCGCCTGTAGGACAGCAAATCGGGTTCCTAGTCCCGCTTGCTCCAATAATTGTGCATCCCGTAAACTTTGACTAGCATCTTCGATCGCAGCTTGGGAGATCGCTACCTGAGCATCACCCCTCTGCAATTCATAATAGGCATCGGTGGCATCAAAACGAGTTTGTTCCGAGACTCGTTCCACCTCTAATTCCCGTTGCCGGATCACTTTTTCGGCCCTTTTGATCTGGGCTGTCCGTTCACCCCCTGTATAAACCCCATAGACAATCCGAACACTACCCTGAAGGTTGGTACTATCTTCTGGTGTAACTGCTGGGATTCCCTGTTGACGAGCCAAATTATTCTGTCTTTGGGCCGCTGCCGATTGATCTTGAGTGAGACTGGTTTCCGCTTCGGCCGTGGGTAATAAGGCCGCCTGTTGTTCCTTTAATTGGGCGCGAGCGATTTCTAAATCGACCCGGGCTGTCTGTAAGGTCTGATTATTTTTTAAAGCTAATTCGATCGCTTGATTTAAGGTGATCGGTTGTACTACCCTAATATTCACCTCATCCGGTTTGGTGGGAAAAATTAGGGGATTGCCACTAGGATTAAGATAATTAGGGGCTTTGGGATCCGCTTCCGTGGTTGCCGGTGCCGCCGAGGGACTGGGTAATTGAGAAACTGGATTGGCAGTAGGTCGGGGTTTCTTCAATAAATCGGCAGCGGACTGAGTTTGTGCCTTAACCGAGGATTCAGCCAAGAAAATCAACCCAAGCACCGCACTCACGGTAATACCATAACGCAAGAGCAACATGAGTATCTCGAAAGTAAACAGTAAACGATAAGAAGTAAATAAGCTCACACCACTATGTTGGCCGATTACTAATTACCGATAGTAACACGGGAGCATGAAAGCCACCGTCTTTTAAGCACCGGCTAAAATGAGATTCGATTGATTTTGAACGGGACATCAAAACAGCATTAGATTTAGCCCAAGACTTATAGGAGGTTCTCTATGGCTACAATTCAGACTTATCCTTGGGATGCAGCAGATCACTTGAAAACAAAAGAAGATATCGCCGCTTATCTGGAAGCTGCCCTCGAAGATGGCGATCCTAGCTTAGTAGTGGCAGCATTAGGCGATATTGCTCGTTCTCAAGGGATGACTCGTATTGCTCGTGAGACGGGTTTGGGACGGGAGAGTCTCTTTGACATCCTCGCCGCCGTAAAACGGACGGCGATTCCTCACCACGCCACTTTTTTAGGGTGGTCGCGTCAATGGGGTTGACGCAGATAGCGAAAAACGCTTAATTGCTTAAGTCTGACTCTTTCGACCCGTCCGTTTTGAGTGTCCGGATGCCGGACGGCCACTTTGAACAAGTCGAAAAAATCTCATGTTCAACCTTATTTCCTAGAAAGTT